>JBGVLR010000189.1:0-68274 GCA_045124375.1 Acetatifactor sp. | reverse complement strand
AGAAGACTGTGAAAGAGAAGATGGAGCTGTTCGGATCTATTGACAAGGCTTGAGAAAAAACTGTAGCTATAATATGATAGGTTAAAGGAGCTGTTTGCAGCGGTTCAGACCAGGTGCAGCAGCTCCTATTTGGGCAATCATTCAGGACACTTCCATTTTTAATGGAGTCAAGGATTTAAGGGGATAAAAAGGGAGGATGCCAGGAAAGTTTGAACTCCCCCGGCATTTACTATGAAAAAGTTATTTATGAAAACAATAAACTGTTGTGGCCTTATTTAGCAGTTCTTGTGTTCTGTATCTTATGGTTATAGTATAGGGCAGAGAAATGGATAAATCGTGATGAGGAAATAAAAAAACATTGAATGATTTGTAAACAAAATATGAACGTGTAAAAGCCCGTAAAATAAGTCTGTACAGACCCGTTTTACAGGCTTTTGTGTGTTCGGTGAAACATCCCGCAGCAGTAGCAGTGTACATTGCTTTTGCCGGCTGTTTGCGGGTATTAGAATTTTTCAGGTTCCGGATATTCTACTCCAAAGGTTTCCACTGTCATGGACTTGATGACCTGGTTCTCCAGAGGACGGTCCATGTAATTGGTTCTGGTCTCAGCAATCTTATTTACAACATCCATGCCTTCAGTTACTTTACCGAATGCAGCGTAGCTTCCGTCCAGATGCGGAGCAGCCTTGTGCATGATGAAGAACTGAGAGCCGGCGGAGTTAGGGTTCATGGCGCGGGCCATGGACAGGACACCTTCTGTGTGCTTTAAGCTGTTAGGAATGCCGTTCTGTGCAAATTCGCCCTTGATGGAGTAGCCGGGACCGCCCATGCCGTTGCCATCAGGACAGCCGCCCTGGATCATGAAGCCTTTGATGACACGATGGAAGATCAGTCCATCGTAGAACTTCTTGTTGATCAGGCTGATAAAATTATTAACGGAAACAGGGGCAACTTCGGGATACAGTTCTGCTTTGATGATGCCGCCGTTTTCCATGGTAATAGTTACAATAGGATTCTGACTCATAATAAATTCCTTTCTGTTACAATGTTATTATACATCTGTTACCTTATTTTATCCCAAAACAGGGTAAAGGTAAAGAGAAAAATGTCCTGGCCACGTAGACTTTTTCGGGCACAGTTAGTTGCGAATTGCAAAAGGTCATGGTATAATGATAACACAAAAACAGTTTTGCAACAGCCGAAGGTGACATTGGATAAGCTTGCTCAAACAGGAATGTCGGTTGAGAAAATTGCAGTGATGGCAGGGATGAATGCGGAGCTTGTTAAGAAATGGGTAAAAGGTATGGAGAAGATCGCTTGATGGGAAAAAGATATTTGAAGCAGATTAATATTCTGCCGGAAGCTTCAAAAGGTATTTATGAGGAAAAGGTGAGGCAGCTGGCGGATCGTCTGGCTCAGGAAGGTGTTGCTGTATGGATTGTGACTGACAAGGCTGATGTGCCGGTCAGACATCGGGCAGCCGGAACTCTTTGGCTGACCGACAGTGATCTTACAGCCGAAAAGCTTACAGCAGCTCAGCTTCCCGTCATCGCCTGGCTGCACGAAGAAAATCGCCAAAGCAGCTTTGAGAACATCCGTTATGCAGTGGAAGAGCCGCAGGAACTGGATGCAGATTTTTATGACAGGATCTACCGCAGATATGCCGGAATTCCGTGGGATATTGCAGAGACGCACAGATGCCTGATCAGGGAGACTACATCAGAGGATGCAGAGGACTTTTTGGAAATTTATGAAGAACCTTCCATTACCCGATACACAGACTCCTTCTGCACGGAAGTCCATATGGAACGGGAATACGTGAAAGAATATATAGAAAAAGTGTATGACTTTTACGGTTACGGAATCTGGACGGTAGTATGGAAAGAGACGGGGGAGGTAATTGGCAGGGTCGGCTTTGGGCAGGAGGAGGTTCCGAACCTGGGCTATATGGTAGCACTTCCATGGCAGGGACGGGGAATCGCGCAGGAAGTATGCAGGGCTGCGCTTGCTTTTGCCGGGGAAGAACTGGGATTTGAGCAAGTGCAGGCAGTGATTCACAAAGATAACTTGGTGTCTATAAAAGTGGCTGAAAAACTGGGATTTAAGAGGTTTACGCAATCTATGGAAACAGATTCAGAGCATATCAGATTTATTCTTAGGCTATAGGAATTTCTAAAAAAAGCTTAAAAAATTTTTTAGAAAAAAATAAAAAAGTTGTTGACAAACATTCTGAAATGAGTATAATGATGTTCAAACGAAGGCGTTTTCACAGGTGGAAGTGAAAGCGCCTTTTATCATTTTGAAGGAGGATGTCTTATGAAAAAATTGGAAATTATCATCAAGCCCGAAAAACTGGATGAGTTGAAAGTAATACTGGCAGCAAACCAGGTAAACGGAATGAACATTGTAAACGTCATGGGATATGGTAACCAGAAAGGTGTGGTTAAGAAATACCGTGGTGCCGAGTACAAGGTTGATATGCTTCCTAAGGTTAAAATGGAAACAGTCGTAGATGATGAAATTGCTGAAAAGCTGGTGAATGAAATCGTATCCAAACTCAATACCGGTAACATCGGTGACGGTAAGATTTTCATCTATGATGTACAGGATGCAGTACGTATCCGTACCGGTGAAAGAGGTAAAGACGCTCTGTAAAACGCCTGATTATGAAAAGACATCTGAACATGAGGAATGATCAAAGGTGATCGTACAGGAGAAAACTCCCTGTAAGATCACCTTTTTACATATCTGATCCTCTGTTCAGCAATCCGAAAATAAGGAGGAAAAACTTATGTTATTGACAAGTACTGTTGATCCCAGTGTAGTAGAAGCAGTAAATAGTATTATCTTTGGTTCTCACGGTGTATGGTTCCTGATCGGTGCCGCCTTGGTATTCTTTATGCAGGCAGGTTTTGCTATGGTAGAGACTGGTTTTACCAGAGCAAAGAACGCCGGGAACATTATTATGAAAAATACCATGGACTTTTGTCTTGGTACAGTGGCATTTTTGCTACTTGGTTATAACCTGCTGTGTGGTGAAGGCAATAACTTCATCGGGTGGGGACTGAACCCGCTGGATTTTGAAAATGTTGACTGGTATGGATTCGTATTCAATCTGGTATTTTGTGCTACATGTGCAACCATCGTATCCGGTGCCATGGCTGAACGTACCAAATTCCTTGCTTACTGCGTATACAGCTTTATCATCAGCCTGGTAATCTATCCTGTGGAAGCTCACTGGGTCTGGGGTGGAACTGCATGGCTGACAGAACTTGGATTTACCGATTTTGCAGGCTCCTGTGTAATACATATGGCAGGCGGTATCACCGCATTTATCGGTGCCGCAATGCTTGGGCCCCGTGTTGGTAAATATGATGAAAACGGAAAGCCCAGAGCTATCCTTGGCCATAACGTTCCTATCGCTGCCCTCGGTGTATTCATCCTCTGGTTTGGCTGGTACGGCTTCAACGGTGCTGCAGCAGCAGACGGTGATCACCTTGGAAGAATCTTTGCAACCACAACCATTGCTCCTGCGGTTGCGACCTGTGTAGCAATGATCTATACCTGGATTAAGAATGGTAAACCTGATGTATCAATGTCCTTAAATGGTGCTTTGGCTGGTCTGGTAGCAATTACCGCCGGTTGTGACAACGTAGATATCGTTGGTGCATTTATCATCGGTGCTGTATCCGGTGTGCTGGTATGTGTAGCAGTTGTATTTATTGAAGATGTTCTGAAAGTAGACGACCCTGTAGGTGCTGTAGCTGTACATGGCTGTAACGGACTCTGGGGTACTTTGGCAGTAGGTCTCTTTGATTTTAACGATGGTCTCTTCTATGGTGGAGGCTTCAAGCATTTAGGAATTCAGTGTCTTGGTGTTATCTGTGTAGCCGCATGGATCATTATAACCATGACTCTTACATTCTGGGTAATCAAGAAGACCATCGGTTTGAGATGTTCTCTTCAGGAAGAAATCGAAGGTTTGGATGCTACCGAACATGGTCTGCAGACTTCCTACGATGGTTTCCAGATGACCAACTACAAGTTCTAATTAAGCGTTCATCTAATCCCTTAGTTTTATAGATACATGAGGCGGTCTGACCGCCAAAACCCCGGGTGCTTCCACCACTCGGGGTTTTTACTGTGCAGGATAGTTGGCTCGGGTGGAAGCACCCTGTGCTTGCCACCACTCGGGGTTTTTACTGTGCAGGATAATGGTTGCAAATCAAAAAACATAATGGTATAATGTTAACAATAAAACTACTTCCCGAGAGAAAATAATTCTTTCTGCCCAATAGAGACTTCGTTACAGGACAGGAGGTTTATGGGAGGAAAGATGTGAAACAGGCGGCCTGACAGCATGAGGACATTATGAGAAAGATTTTAATTTTATTTACCGGAGGCACTATTGCTTCCGTGAAAACAGAACATGGACTGGAGCCCATGCTCCATGCGGATCAGATTTTGTCTTATCTGCCCGATTTGGGAGACAATATCTGTCTTGGGACGGAGCAGGTCTGCAACCTGGACAGCACCAATATGGATTATCACTATTGGCTGAAGATTGTAGCTGCAATTGAGAAAAATTATGATGCATATGATGGATTTGTGATCTGCCATGGGACAGATACTATGGCCTACACGGCAGCAGCTCTTTCTTATATGATTCAGAACTGTGCTAAACCTATTGTTCTCACCGGTTCCCAGCAGCCTATCCAGATGGAGATCACGGATGCCAGGAAGAATCTGTATGACAGTATCATTTATGCAGCAAACGCAGATTCCGGAGGGGTATGCCTCATCTTTGACGGCAAAGTCATTGCAGGCACAAGGGCCAAGAAGACCAAGAGCTTCAGCTACCATGCCTTTTCCAGTATTAATTTCCCGGAGATTGCTTCCATGCAGCACGGGAAAATCGTCCGTTACATTCCTTGCGAGAAGGTGGAGCTTCCGGTGAAGTTTTACCATGAAATGAACCCTAAAGTATATGCTCTGAAGCTGACTCCCGGAATCAGTCCTACTATATTAAATGCTATTTTTGAAGAATATGACTGTATCGTAGTGGAAAGCTTCGGCGTGGGCGGTATTCCGGACAGTATTATCGATGACTTCTGCAGGTTGATGAAGCAGTATCGGGAGGGATCCAAGGTAGTGATCATGACGACTCAGGTGACATATGAGGGCAGCAATCTTTCTACGTATGAAGTGGGAAAGCGGATCAAGGGAAGGTTCCCTTACCTGGAGGCCTATGATATGAATTTTGAGGCAGTGTTTACCAAAATCATGTGGATCATGGGGATGGGAGAATTGTCCTTTCCGGAGATTGAGGCGTTATTTTACAGTAAGATCAATTATGACGTGTTATTATTTTAAATAAAACAGCCCATGGTCATTCGGCCATGGGCTGAAAAATGGTTCCGGAGCAAAATGGTTTTGGAGTAACTTTCCGGTGCAACACTTACTGTCCGTAAAAGATCTGCGCAATAGGAGAATCCGGTGACAGGATTACGGTCTTATTATCTCCTTTCATGGAAGCTTTCAAAGCATCCAGACTTCTCACAAAGGAATAGAACTCCTGTCTGGAAGCGTCTGCATAAGCTTCAGACAAAATACGCATGTATTCAGCTTCCCCTTCAGCTACTAAGATAGCGGCCTGCTTTTCTGCATCAGAGATCAGGATTGATACTTCCTTATCTGTGGTATTCTTAATCTTTTGGGCTTCGGAGCTGCCTTCCGCAGTATAGGTGGCTGCGATATTGGAACGTTCGGAAATCATACGTTCATATACAGCAGCTTTATTGGTGCTGGGAAGATCCAGCTGCTTGGTTTCGAAAGACAGAAGCTCAATGCCGTACTGGTCCAGAGAGGTACCGATATTGGCGATAATAGCTTCGGACAATTTACCATCTCTTCCGGAAATGACATCATCCTGTGTGAGGCTGCTGATAACGTTCTTGGTAGAGTTGTACACGATAGTGTCCAAGCGGCTTTCCGCATTGGAAATAGATGAGCTTAAGGTCTGGGCAAATTTCAAGGGATCCGTAATCTTCCAGAGAACATAACTGTCGCAGATCATAGTCTTCTTGTCACTAGTGATGACATCGGAAGGGTACAGATCATAGAGCAAGGTCTCTTTCGGTAGTGTCTCAACACTCTGGATAAAAGGTACCTTAAAGCTGACACCGGCTTCTGAGACTACATGGTCGACTTTACCGAATTGGCGGATCAGACTGTATTCATTTTCATTAGTGACTACGATGCTGGAAGTGCCAAGCACCAGCAGTGCTATGACAACAATAATCAATGCTGTTCTTCGTATAATCTTCATATATTTTCTCCTTAATGTAAGCAATGAAATGTAAAAGTCCAAGTATATGACTTGATACAGTTTATCTACCGGCTGTACAGCCTTGTGAACCGGAATTATTTTTCACGCAGCCATATGAACTGGAATTACTGTTCGTGAAACTTTATGAACCGGAAGTATTGTCTGTGCCGGAAGCGCCGGTTGTACCTGAGGTTGGGGTTGACCCGGAGGCATTTTTATCTATGGTTACAAAGGATTCCACCGGATAAAAGGTCTGCATCTGACCGCTGGGGCTTTCGATGATTACCTTCAGGTCAGGGAGAACTTCTTCCATTGCCTCATAAAACATGCGCTGTTTGGTGACAGTGGGGTTCTTGATGTATTCCTCATACATGGCATTGAAACGGGCTACCTGTGCAGTTGCTTCGTTGATGCGTTCTGTTTTCTGGGCTTCCGCATCCTTGATAATGCCATCGGCCTTTGCCTGTGCCTCAGGCAACTGCTCGTTACGGTACTTGTTGGCATTATTCAGTGCCGTTTCTTTCCCCTGCTTGGCTGTTTCTACTGCCTTGAAGGCTTCCATGACTTCAGTGGTAGGCGGTTCGGAGTCCTGGATAGTGATATTCACCAGCTGGATTCCCAGGTCCTGTTCATCCAGACGTTCCATGATCATAGTCTTGATAGCAGCCTGTATCTCATTTTTACCGGTGGTCAGCACTTCATCTACCGGGTAGCTGCCGATTACGGTACGAATACAGCTCTGACTGATGTTTTTGAGAATGCCTACCGGATCCTCTGAGGCATAAAGTGCTTTCACAGGATCGGAAAAGCGATACTCAACGAAAAAGTCTACATTTACAAAATTATAGTCGGATGTGATCATCAGGGATTCGTCCATTTCACTTTCATTAGAGTCGGTATCATAACCTATACTGAAGCCCTGGATAGTAGCGTTTACTTTCCGTACCTGTTGGATGACAGGAAGCTTGAAATGAAGTCCCGGCTCTGTCACTGCTTTTGCTTTACCAAGGGTGATCAGCACTGCCTGTTCCTGTTCTTTTACCTGATAGCTGACATCGAAAAACATGATACCGGCCACGAAAACGATGACTGCAATAACGATTGTCTTTCCCAGATTCCCTCCAAAAAAACGGTTGTTATTTTCTTTCATATGTAAATACTCCCTTCTTATGTATAAATAAACTAAAAATGAATTAGTTGTAAATATCATACTATGTTTTTATATACCGCGCAATCCTAAGAAGAGCACGTTACGGTTGAAAAAAATTTCCCTGAAAACGAAAAAATGAACGATATGGAAACCTAACGTTCACTGGAATATTGTACTTTTCCGTCAGTTATGGTATGATAAATACATTCATAAGAACGTGGATGGGCAATCATCAGACGACAGGAGAAGGAAATTATGCAGAAGTATGTAATGGCACTGGATCAGGGGACTACCAGTTCTCGCTGTATCATTTTTGACAAGCAGGGTAATATCTGTGCTAAGGCCCAGAAGGAATTTACCCAGATTTATCCCAAGCCCGGCTGGGTAGAGCACAATCCCAAGGAAATCTGGTCTTCGCAGCTGGCGGTGGCTACGGAGAGCATGGCGCTTCTGGGTATTGACGCGGAGGATCTGTGCGGTATCGGCATTACCAATCAGAGAGAGACGACCATCTGTTGGGACCGTTATACCGGGGAACCTGTTTACAATGCCATTGTATGGCAGTGCCGCCGTACTTCTGACATGATTGATGCACTGAAAGAAGATGGCTTTGATAAGGTGATCCGGGAGAAGACGGGACTCATTCCGGATGCCTATTTCAGCGCTTCCAAGATTGCCTGGATATTGGAAAATGTGCCGGGCGCAAGGCAGAAGGCTGAGGCTGGGGACCTGATCTTCGGTACGGTTGACACCTGGCTCATCTGGAATCTGACCAAGGGAGCGGTGCATGTGACAGATTACACCAATGCTTCCAGAACCATGCTTTTTGACATTCACAGCCTGTGCTGGGATGATGAGATATTAAACCGTTTTAATATACCGGCGTCTATGCTTCCGGAGGTAAAGCCTTCCAGTTGTATTTTCGGAGATACGGATCCCCTTATTTTGGGAAAAGCAGTTCCTATAGCAGGTGTTGCAGGAGACCAGCAGGCAGCACTCTTCGGACAGTGTTGTTTTGAAGAGGGAGAAGCCAAGAATACATACGGGACAGGCTGTTTCCTGTTGATGAATACAGGTCATCATGCCGTTACCTCCCAGGCAGGTCTTCTGACTACAATTGCAGCCAGCATCGGTACTCAGGTGGACTATGCCCTGGAAGGAAGTGTCTTTGTGGCAGGTGCTTCTATTCAGTGGCTGCGTGACAGTATGCGCATGATCAAATCTGCGTCTCAATCTCAGGAATATGCAGAGACTGTAGAGGATACCGCAGATATGTACATCGTGCCGGTATTTACGGGTATGGGCGCACCATACTGGAATCAGTACGCCAGAGGCACGGTAGTGGGCCTGACCAGAGGAACTACGAAGGAACATTTCATCCGTGCAACGCTGGAGTCTATCGCATATCAGACAGCAGATGTACTGAGGGCCATGGAGTGGGACTGTGGTACTACTTTAAAGGCGCTGAAAGTGGACGGCGGAGCCAGCGCCAACGATTTCCTGATGCAGTTCCAGTCGGATATCATTGATGCAAAAGTATTAAGACCTCATTGCGTGGAAACGACTGCGCTGGGAGCTGCATATCTGGCAGGATTGGCTACCGGATACTGGAAGAGCAAGGAAGAAATTAAGGAAAACTGGCAGATCGGGCATGTGTTTGAGCCGCAGATGAAAGAGGAGAAGAGAGAAAAGCTGCTTAAGGGATGGAAACGGGCAGTGAGATGCGCTATCGCGTGGGCGAAGGATGAAGAATAGTTCAGGCGAATAAGGGAGCAGTTATAATTTGAAGCGAAGGGACGCACTTTGGAGGGACCCAGACAGGCTTTCGGATGCAGTCACAGCGATGTAAGACATACTAACATTGCTGCGTGTGTCATCCGGAAGCCTGTCTGGGTCTCTAATATGAAGAAAAAAGCTAAATTGACAGAATATTCGAGAAAAACACAAAAAGAAAATAGATAAAGACAACTACAACAAAACATAAATAGAAAATACAAAAATAATTTAAAAAATGTGTTGACAAATTAAAAGAACGTGGTATAATAAAGACATAAACAAGAAAGAAACACGAAAACAAAAAAACCAAATGAACAGAGAGGGTTCAAATTTTAAGGAAAGGAAGGTACGGACCACCAGAAGCGGATAGGGAGATTCCCCAGTAACGAGAATCGGAAAGACTTCCATTAAAGAAAACCCAAGGAACTGGAGCCTGGGGCAAGTGATTCATACAAAAGAAGTAGCGAAAATAGAAGCAGAAGCTAAAGTGAAAACAGATGACTGAAATCAACAGTAAACTTAGATAAAGGTAGAAAGTCAGAAGATAAGCAGGACTTATATAATAGACTCATATCTATATGAAAAGGAAACTGGAATAAAAGGTACAAAGTGATCAGAAAAGCGGAAAGCAAAAGAAAGGAAATATTAAAAGTAGAAGACGCTACAGTACAATAAGTACAAACAGAGAGATGATACACAAGAGAAATTAATGGAAGAGAAAGGAAAACTTCATATAGAGTATCCAAAAACAAATCATTAAATTTGGAGGTATTGACCATTGGATAGCATAGTCTAAATGAGCGTATTGATTACAGAATAATCGATACGCTCAAATTTTATTTTTTTGTTGTAAACCTCTGAAATTGTGTTAAAATGATTAATAACTATATCTGTCAACTGTGGAGGCGGCAGAAAAACGAGCTGATTGTAGAAGCAATCAGGAAAGAGAGGTACAACATGATCGTACAGAAGTATAAAGACATGCTTTCCGGCAAATCGGTAATCCGTCAGTTGTCGGAGTTTGCTACTGCCAGAGGGGCAGAAATCGGTTATGAGAACGTATTTGATTATAGCCTGGGCAATCCATCTGTTCCGGTTCCCCAGGAATTTACTGACAAAATGATACATATGTTGGCTACAAGGAATACGCAGGAGCTGCATGGATACAGTCCCAGTCTGGGAATTACCAGTGTCAGGGAAGCCATTGCCGCTTCTTTGGAGGAAAGATTCGGAATTCCTTACCGTGCTGAGCATATTTTCATGGCATCCGGTGCAGCAGGTGCGCTGGCGCATGCATTTCGTCTGGTAACGCAGCCGGGAGACGAGATTCTTACCTTTGCTCCTTTTTTTCCGGAGTATCATCCTTATGTGGATCTGACAGGGGCAGTGCTTAAGGTTGTACCGCCTGATACGGAGAACTTCCAGATTAACTTTGAGGCGTTTGAATCTATGATCACTGAGAAGACTATGGCGATACTTGTTAATACGCCCAACAATCCTTCCGGTGTGGTATATTCTACAGAGACCGTGAAGAAGCTGGCTCAAGTACTTACTGAGAAGTCTGCGGAATACGGCCATGATATTTTCCTGATTTCCGATGAACCGTACCGCGAGATCGTGTTTGAGGGAGTAGATGCGCCCTGCGTGTCTTCTTTCTATGACAATACCATTATGTGCTATTCTTTCTCCAAGTCACTGTCAGTGCCCGGAGAACGTATCGGTTATGTAGCAATCAATCCTGCCTGCAAGGAAGCTGCTACCATGGTGAATATGTGCGGACAGATTTCAAGAGGAATCGGTCACAACTGTCCTCCTTCCATTATTCAGCTGGCTGTGGCACAGGTGTTGGATAAGACGGCAGATTTGAGCGTTTATGAGACGAATATGAATTTGTTGTATAACGAACTGACAGCACTGGGCTTTACCTGTGTGAAGCCGGGCGGAACTTTCTATATTTTCCCCAAGGCGTTGGAAGAGGATGCTAAAGTATTCAGTCAGAAAGCACTGAAATATGATCTGATCCTGGTGCCCGGAGATACATTCGGTGCTCCCGGTTATTTCCGTATGGCATACTGTATCGATACGGAGAAGGTGCAGCGTTCTCTGGCAGCTCTGCGTAAATTCGTGGAGACGGAATATCCGGACAGAGTAAAAGCATAATAGATAAAAGAAAGATAAAACATTTACGGGGGAGAAATAACTTAAGAAAGAAGGGATGTAAGATGTACCAGGCGGGACTCGTGCTGGAGGGCGGAGGAATGAAGGGCGTCTATACTGCAGGCGTACTTGATTTTTTCCTGGATAAAGGGATTGAGTTTTCCAGTATATATGGAGTATCTGCGGGCGCATGTCACATGTGCAGTTATATTTCCAAGCAGAAGAAAAGAGCATTCAATGTGAATGTGGACTATTTGGACACCGGTAAGTATTGTGGTGTGAAAAGTCTTTTCACGACAGGAGACCTGTTTAATGTGGAAACATGTTATCATCTGATACCGGAATATCTGGATCCGTATGATCATGAAGCTTTCGGCCGATATCAGGGCAAGGCATACAGCGTGGTGACGAATATCGAAACCGGTAAGCCGGAATATCTGCGTATCAAAGATATGAAAGCTGATATTGATAAAATAAGGGCATCTGCTTCATTGCCGCTGGTATCCAGAAAGGTAGAAATCGATGGTCATTACTATCTTGACGGCGGTATTTCGGATGCGATTCCTTTGCGGAAGTCCATAAAAGACGGTAACCAGCGTAATATCGTGGTCATGACCAAGGAAGAGGGTTTTGTAAGACGCCCGACAGAGCAGTTGGGTGTGTTCAAACTGCGCTATTTGGCATATCCCAAGATTTATGAATTGATGAAGGAACGCCATCTGATGTATAATGCTACGCTGAAATACATTGAGGAGCAGCAGGCGAGCGGCGGTGCCTTTGTGATCCGTCCGAAGCAGGCCAGCAAAGTGGGACGTATTGAAAAGGACGCACAGAAGTTGGAAGCTTTGTACGAAGAGGGCTATCGTGATGCAGAAGAGTGCTTTGAAGAAATGATGAATTATCTTGAAAGCGGTGAAGGCCCGGAGCATGAAATGTAAGACCATAAAGAAGACGATAAGTCATTAAAAATGGAGAATAGATTTATGTTGGAAATTATCAAAGCAATTATTTACGGTATTGTGGAAGGTATCACCGAATGGCTGCCGATCAGCAGTACCGGCCATTTGATCCTGGTAGAACAGCTGATTCCTTTTACTAATGTATCGGAGGGATTCTTCGATATGTTCGATGTGGTCATTCAGCTGGGGGCCATAATGGCAGTGGTATTGTTGTTCTGGAAGCAGATTTGGCCTTTTCAGATGCCTGATAAGAGGAAAAAAGGGAAAACAGGTCTCATGTCTTATGTCAATATGGATATCATGACTTTGTGGTTCAAGATTCTGGTATCCTGTATCCCGGCAGCAGTCATCGGCATTCTGTTTGATGATGTATTTGAGGCGTTGTTCTACAATCCGATTTGTATTGCCATTGCACTGATCGTATTCGGTGTGGCGTTTATAATTATTGAGACCTGGAATCAGAGACGCAGTCCTAAGATCACTGCGCTGTCTGAAATCACTTATCAGACAGCACTGATGATCGGTGTTTTTCAGTTGATAGCGGCAATCTTCCCGGGGACTTCCCGCTCGGGAGCCACGATCGTAGGTGCATTGTTAATTGGTGTGTCCAGGACTGTGGCAGCGGAATATACCTTTTTCCTGGCGATTCCGGTGATGTTTGGTGCAAGCCTGCTGAAATTGGTGAAGTTTGGATTCCATTTTACTGCGCTGGAGGGAGTGACTCTGGCTGTGGGCACGATCGTGTCCTTTGTAGTATCCCTGTTTGTGCTGAAATTCTTGATGGGATATGTGAAAAAGCATGATTTTAAGGTATTTGGATGGTATCGAATCGTATTGGGTATTGTGGTACTGATTTATTTCTGGGTGTTGCAGTAAAACTGTGATTCGAAATCCCGTTAAAAAATATTTGGCCAAAGTGGCGGATTGCAACGGGAATGAGCCTTCCTGACTTGGACGTTTGAAAAAAACATTGACAATTTCTCATTTATCGTCTATACTGCTCATTGCGGGTTTGAAACCGCTAGGAGATTATGAAAAAGACGAATGTCTATCTGTAATGAAGGGAGATGTCATTATGGCAACAACTAAGAAAGCGGCTGCAAAAGCAGCTGAAGCCCAGAGTGAAGTTCTGGAAACCGTGGTTGATGCGCCCAAGGCAGAAGAAGTAGAAGCAGAGGCAAAGGCTCCTGCTAAGAAGACAGTTAAGAAGGTCGCAAAGGAAACCGTTAAGAAATCTACAAGGACTACAAAAGCAGCAAAGGCTGAAGAAAAGGTGGAAGAAGCAGCAGATGAGAAGCCTGCAGCTAAGAAACCCGGCAGAAAGCCCGCTGCTAAGAAGGCAGAGCTGACAGCTACCATCAGCGTACAGTTTGCCGGCAAGTCTTACACCAACGAAGAGCTGGTTAAGATTGCAAAGGATGTTTGGCAGTACGATCTGAAGAAAGAAGAGAAAGACTTACAGAATGTAGAGCTGTATGTAAAGCCTGAAGAAAGCACTGTATATTATGTATTTAATGGAACAGAGGAAGGCTGCTTCGGCATCTAATCGTTCCGTTTCCGTACATAAGAGACACGCCCCAATGTGGTTGGAACCAACTGCTTTGGGGTTTTTCTTTTATATTAACTTTTTAGATAGGTAAAGGATTCAGAGATGAGTAAGAAGGCAGACAAGTTACTTTTGTTTCTATATTTGACAGGATTTGTGGTGATAGCAGCGACTATTGCTTTGCTTCAGCCTCTGGCAGACACACCGGGGCTGGTCAATCCGCCGGATGAACATGCGAGATTCATGATTCCCTGGTATATCTGCCAACATGGCAAAATTCCTACCGGTTTTGAAGAGGAGATCAGGATTCCCTCTTATGGGTTCTCTTACGGACTTTACAATGTATTTCCCTATATTATTCAGGGGTATCTGATGCGGCTGTTTTCTTTCTTTACAGATTCTAAGCTGATATTACTCTACGTGGCGAGGTTCGTGAACGTGGCTTCGGGAACATGTATGGCTTATGTAGTATACCTGTTGGCCCGTAAATTGTTTCGGACGGCAGGATTTCGCTGGGCATTCTGCTTTGCAGTAATGTATCTGCCTCAGAGTCTGTTCCTGCACACGTATGTAAATACGGATTCTATGTGCCTTTTGGCAGTTGCCATGATGCTTTACGGGGTGGTCAGTGCATACCGGGAAGGGTTCACACGAACGAACTGTCTCTGGGTCAGTGGGGGAATTATTTTATGTGCCCTTTCTTATTATAATGCGTATGGTTATATCTTAAGCTGTATTTTGCTGTTTTTTGTGTATTTTCTGCAGAAAAAAGACGGAAGATGGACCTATGACTGGCGTCAGATGCTGAAAAAAGGTATTTTCATCAGTGTTATCGTACTGGCAGGCATCAGCTGGTGGTTTATCAGAAGTTATATTTTGTATGACGGAGATTTCCTTGGACTTGCTACCCGGGAGAAGATGGCTATTCAATATGCCAGTCCGGAGGTAAATCCCCTTACCATGTCCACCTATGAATCCAGAGGTTACACAATTCTTGAAATGATGCAGGAAAATAACTTTTTAGAAAGTGTATATTATAGCTTTGTGGCAGCTTTTGGCTCCATGACAATTACCGGTAATATTTGGATTTACCGACTTTACAAAGTTTTTTTCGCTGCGGGACTGTTTTGCTGTATTGTCCTGTCTGCCCCTGCGATTGCCGGAAAGTCAGCCGCTGTTTCAATTTGTACAGGACATTCATCTGCCTCCTGTGGCGGAAGATTGAACCGTTGGAAGAGAATTTTCTTCCACGGAAACATGATTTTCTGTATGTTGATGCCCATGATTTTGCTGCTGCGTTACGCGTATACCATGGATTTTCAGACGCAGGGCCGATATCTGATGCCTGCCCTCATTCCTCTGATGTACTATGCTGTCCGTGGCTTTGAGAAGCTTACTGCTTTAAAATTCTGGAAAGCACGGCTTACCGGAATTTTAGTGATTTTATTGATACTTTTGCCTGTGCTCAGCAGCGTCTGGATGACTTTTTGTGCAGCCCTTCCCGCCTATCTCCGGACAGGCATGGTTCTGGAATGAAAAGTTAAATTTATAATTCTTTTATAATTATTTTCGAGAAAATGTGTTGACAATATATATAGTAAGTGATATTTTTATGTACAGAAGATGTTAGCACTCATAGAAGTTGAGTGCTAATAACATCAAAAAGGAGTGATGGGAATGCAGTTGGATGAAAGAAAGACCAAAATATTGCAGGCCATTATCCGGAACTACCTGGAGACAGGAGAGCCGGTGGGCAGCAGAACAATATCCAAGTATACTGATTTGAACCTGAGCTCCGCTACCATCCGTAATGAGATGGCTGACCTGGAAGAACTGGGTTACATTCTTCAGCCCCATACTTCCGCCGGTCGTATTCCTTCCGATAAAGGTTATCGCTTCTATGTGGATACCATGATGGAGGAGAAAGAACGGGAAGTAGTTGAGATGAAGGAGATGCTGTTAGAGAGGCAGGATAAAATGGAAGTCCTCTTAAAGCAGGTAGCCAAAGTACTGGCACAGAATACCAACTATGCCACCATGATTTCTGCACCGCAGACTCATCATAACAAGCTGAAATTCATACAGCTTTCCAGGGTAGATGCAAATCAGTTATTGGCGGTTATCGTAGGCGAAGGGAATGTGATTAAGAACAATATTCTTTCCGTAAACCAGGAATTGTCAGATGAGACCCTTTTGAAGCTGAATATTCTGCTGAATACACACCTGAATGGTCTTTCTATAGAAGAGATTAATTTGGGAATGATAGCAGACATGAAGCAACAGGCGGGTATTCACAGTGATATTGTCAGCGAGGTCATCGATGCAGTAGCAGAAGCCATCAGGGCGGAGGAAGATCTGAGAATCTACACCAGTGGAGCCAATAATATTTTCCGGTATCCTGAGTTGGCAGACCAGCAGAAAGCCAGTGAGTTGATCAGTACTTTTGAAGAAAAACAGCTCTTGAACGAATTGGTGCACGGTACGCTTGCGGATGAGAACAATACAGGGATTCAGGTGTATATCGGCAACGAGACACCGGTCAGCAGCATGAAAGACTGCAGTGTGGTTACAGCCACATATGAACTGGAAGAGGGAATGCGAGGTACAATTGGTATCATCGGACCCAAGCGAATGGATTACGATAAGGTAATCGGTACGCTGAAGGCTCTGCAGAGCCAGTTGGATGAATTATATAAGGGCAGATAGCTGCCGGGTGTAAACCGGATTTACAGGATTTACAGATAGGAAAGAAAGGACGATACTATGGCAGATAATGAGAAGCAGACAATGGAGCAGGAAGCACAGGATACTGTAAAAGAGGATGTGCAGCCTGAGGCAAGAGCAGGAGAGGCAGAAGGTTGTGAAGAAACGGCCGGACAGTGCAGCGCTGCAGAGGCAGACGACGCCTGCGAAGAGGCCGGAGAACAGGAAGAGGTTAGCGAGGAAGAGATTCCGGAAGGCGCAGAACCCAAGTCTTGGGCAGAGAAAATGGCTGCCAGAAAGCAGGCAAAGCAGGATAAGAAGTCTGATGAATATAAGCAGAAAATTGCAGAACTGGAAGATAAATCCAAACGTCAGCTTGCAGAATTTGAGAATTTCCGCAGAAGGACCGAGAAAGAAAAACAGGCAATGTTTGAAACCGGTGCCAAGAGCGTAATCGAAAAGATTCTTCCCATCATCGACAATTTTGAAAGAGGTCTGGCAACAGTACCTGCTGAGAAACAGGAAGATCCTTTCGTAGACGGTATGAGCCGTGTGTATAAGCAGATGCTTGCAGAATTGGATAAGATCGGAGTAAAGCCGATCGAAGCAGTAGGTCAGGAGTTTGATCCTTCTCTTCATAACGCAGTGATGCAGGTACAAAGTGAAGAATATGAAGCAGGCATAGTTGCACAGGAATTACAAAAGGGTTATACCTATCGTGACAGTGTCGTAAGATACAGCATGGTAGCAGTCGTAAGCGAATAAGCTTACCATAGATTTTTTAATGAGTAAATGTAAACATTTAATATTAGGAGGGCTTCATCATGAGCAAAATTATTGGTATTGACTTAGGTACAACAAACAGTTGTGTAGCAGTTATGGAAGGTGGTAAACCCACCGTTATCGCTAACGCAGAAGGCGCAAGAACTACACCTTCCGTAGTAGCTTTTACAAAGACTGGAGAGAGACTGGTAGGTGAGCCTGCTAAGCGTCAGGCAGTTACCAACTCCGAGAAGACCATCGCATCTATCAAGAGAGATATGGGTACAGACAGAGGACGTACCATCGATGGCAAGAAATATTCTCCTCAGCAGATTTCCGCTATGATTCTGCAGAAGCTGAAAGCAGACGCAGAGAGCTATCTGGGTGAGAAGGTATCAGAAGCAGTTATCACTGTTCCTGCATACTTCAATGACTCTCAGCGTCAGGCTACCAAGGATGCAGGTAAGATTGCAGGTCTGGAAGTAAAGCGTATCATCAACGAGCCTACAGCAGCAGCTCTGGCTTATGGTTTGGACAATGAGAAAGAACAGAAGATTATGGTATACGACCTGGGCGGTGGTACTTTTGATGTATCTATTATCGAAATCGGTGACGGTGTTATCGAAGTTCTGGCTACCAACGGTGATACCCATCTGGGTGGTGATGACTTTGATAACAAGGTTATCAACTGGATGCTGGATGAATTCAAGAAGGCAGAAGGCGTAGACCTTTCCGGTGATAAGATGGCTATGCAGAGACTGAAAGAGGCAGCTGAGAAGGCTAAGAAAGAGCTGTCCAGCGCTATGACTACTAACATCAACCTTCCTTTCATCACTGCAACTGCAGAAGGACCTAAGCACTTTGATATGAACTTGAGCCGTGCAAAATTTGATGATCTGACACGTGATCTGGTAGAGAGAACTGCTATTCCTGTTCAGAACGCTATGAGAGATGCAGGACTGACCAATGCTGATCTGGGCCAGGTACTGCTGGTAGGTGGTTCTACACGTATCCCTGCTGTACAGGATAAGGTAAGACAGCTGACAGGCAAAGAGCCCAGCAAGTCTCTGAACCCTGATGAGTGTGTAGCAATCGGTGCTTCCGTACAGGGTGGTAAGCTGGCAGGCGATGCCGGTGCCGGTGATATCCTGTTGTTGGATGTAACTCCTCTGTCTCTGTCCATCGAGACCATGGGTGGTGTAGCTACCAGACTGATCGAAAGAAATACTACTATCCCTACCAAGAAGAGCCAGATTTTCTCTACCGCAGCTGATAATCAGACAGCAGTAGATATCAACGTAGTACAGGGTGAAAGACAGTTCGCAAGAGACAATAAGTCCCTTGGACAGTTCCGTCTGGATGGTATCCCTCCTGCACGTCGTGGTATTCCTCAGATCGAGGTTACTTTCGATATCGATGCCAACGGTATTGTAAATGTATCTGCTAAGGATCTGGGAACCGGTAAGGAACAGCACATTACCATTACTGCAGGTTCTAACATGTCTGATGCTGATATCGAAAAGGCAGTAAAGGAAGCTGCTGAATTTGAGGCTCAGGATAAGAAGAGAAAAGAAGCTGTAGAGGCAAGAAACGATGCTGATGCTTTCGTATTCCAGACTGAGAAGGCACTGGAAGAAGTAGGAGACAAGATCAGCGACAGTGACAAGACTCAGGTACAGGCAGATCTGGAAGCTGTAAAAGCTATCCTGGAGAGAACCAAGGACCAGGAAATGAGCGACAGCGATCTGGATGAACTGAAGGCAGCTAAAGAGAAGCTGATGAACAGTGCACAGTCTCTGTTCACCAAGATGTATGAGAACATGCAGCAGGCACAGGGCGGTGCAGCAGGTGCAGGGCCTGACATGAGCGGTGCAGCAGGTCAGCAGACATCTTCCGCAGATGATGATGTAATCGACGGAGACTTCCGTGAAGTTTAATGTTGAATAGATGCCGGTTACGTGATATGATGTAAAACGGTGTGCATACGGCAGCGGCCGGGTGAATATGTTCGCCTGGCCTGTTGCCATGTAAAAGAAACGTATCAAAATCCGTATAATGAGGTGTTATTATGGCAGAACAAAAGCGAGACTACTATGAGGTGCTCGGCGTAGATAAAAATGCAGACGAAGCTGCAATTAAAAAAGCATATAGAGCATTAGCCAAGAAATATCATCCCGATATGAATCCCGGTGATGCGGAGGCTGAGAAGAAGTTTAAAGAGGCTTCGGAGGCATACGCAGTCTTAAGTGACCCTGAGAAGAAACGCCAGTATGACCAGTTCGGCCATGCAGCATTTGATGGCGGTGCAGGTGGAGCCGGCGGATTCGATTTTAACAGTGCAGATTTCAGCGATATTTTCGGTGATATCTTCGGAGATTTCTTTGGCGGCGGCAGAAGCCGCGGAACCAGCAATGGTCCTATGAAGGGTAATACATTATATACAAGTGTGCGTGTTACATTTGAAGAAGCTATCTTTGGCTGCGAGAAGACTATAGAACTCACTGTGAAAGAGCCTTGCAAGACCTGTAACGGTACCGGTGCAAAAGCCGGAACCAGCCCCGAAACCTGTCCGAAATGTGGTGGTAAGGGTCAGGTAGTATTCACACAGCAATCCTTCTTTGGAACGGTTCGTAACGTACAGCCTTGTCCTGATTGTAAGGGAAGCGGTAAGATCATCAGGGATAAATGTCCTGACTGCCGTGGTACAGGTTACGTATCCCAGAATAAGCGCTATGCTGTGAAGATTAAAGCAGGTATTGATAATGGTCAGGTGATCCTGATGCCGGGCCTTGGAGATCCAGGTGTAAACGGAGGTCCCAGAGGCGATGTGAAGGTGGAAGTAGTAGTGGGACGTCACCCTATCTTCCAACGCCAGGATATGAATATTTATTCTACGGTACCCATGTCTTTTGCGGTGGCTGCATTGGGTGGGGAAATCGTAATAGACACTGTGGACGGCAAGGTTATTTATGAAGTGAAGCCGGGTACACAGACAGATACCAGAATCCGCCTGAAAGGCAAAGGTGTTCCGTCCTGGAGAAATCCGGATGTCAGAGGTGACCATTATGTCACATTGGTGGTACAGGTGCCTGATAAGCTGAGTCACGAGGCAAAAGAACTGTTAAAGCAGTTTGATGCAGAGAGTGGTGATTCTCTGAATGCTGCCAAAGAGGTATCAGATGACAAGGGCGGAGATAAGCCTAAAAAGAAGAAATTTTTTAAATAAAAGTTAAAAAGTATTGATTCTGAAAAGAGACTGTTGAGCATCCGTTTATGAATGTACAACAGTCTCTTTTGTAAAATTAGAGATTATATTCCTTTAGTAGCTGTTCCAGATGGTCAGAATTATCGATTGCTTTCATGACATCGTCTACGCGGCCATCTTCTTTCAATTTTTGATATAAAAGATTGACCTTGCTCTGTCCCTGGGCGATGCCCTGTTCCATACCTTTTGCGATACCCTGTTCCATACCCTGGGCGATGCCCTTGGCCGTGCCTTGAGCAATGCCACGAGCGATGCCTTCTTCAATCCCTTCCTCTCTGGCTTCTTCGCGTATAAACTTTTTATATCTTTGTTCGTTAAACTCATTTAACAACATGCCTACTACCTCCATTCGGCTTCCTTCGAGAATATCGCTTAAGATATTATTTTGGATACAATAGTCTACCGCGTTGTTGACAGCTGTACGCATTGCAAGTCCGGTCTGCATTCCTTCATTAATCCGATCGACAAAGAATGAGTACTCCCAGAGCCTGTGACATTTTTCCATAAGTTCAGGATTATGCCCATAGTTGATGTTTATCATTCGTACCTTTAACTCCACATCCGGATATTCTTCTGTGTGTTCAAAAGCGTCTGACAACTTCAGAATTTGATTTTCCGGCTCATCCTGCATGCCGTTGTAAAAGACAACACATTTCGGAGTGGGCAGTTTTATAAGTCTGATACCGTAGATTCTTTCCATACCATTCTCGGCAATTACTTTTTGAAACTCCTGACCAAGGTAGATAAAAAATCTGACCGGCATATTGGGGTTGAATGAACTCTGTTGCTCATACAGGTTCAGTACCCCTGCAATAGCAAATGCAAGATCATTTTTCATGGACATATAGATGACATTTTTGATCGTCATTATTTTCAGGTCGGTGGGATCCTGATAATCTGTCCCGTTCAATGCATTATACAATTCTAATAAAGATTTTCGGTCATTTTCAAAAATGAATCGAAATAGCCGGTCTCTTACATTGAGATAGATTGGAAAACGTCTCCTGCCCATAGTGAAAATGCGGTAAACTATACCATTTACTCTGTTTCTTTTCATATCAGTACCTCCACAAATATTCGTACAGACATTATACAGAATAAAGGTAACTTATAAGTGTAGTATAGCATAGTTGCCTCTATATTTCAATGCCTGTATTTGAGTATTTAGTTTTCATTTCTGATTATCTTTGGCGGATAAATGCCGGAAAGTACAAATATTTGTACTTACAGACTCTCAGAATGTAATAGTATTAAATTGTTATAATGGCTTCGAAGCTTATGAAGCAAGTATACACCTTTTTAGATTTTTTGTCATTAAACACGCTGTTGAATGACAAACTGAAAATACTGTGTTATAATATATTATTAAAGCTAATGTGAGGGATGCGAGGAGTGAAAAATCGACATCCGGAATTTTTAACAGGCAAGGTAAAAAAGGAGAACCATGAAATGAAGTGGGTTAAATTTAAGATTAAAACAGTGACAGATGCGGAAGATATTATTATCAGTACGCTGTATGACATAGGTCTTGAGGGTGCACAGATTGAGGACAAGATTCCCCTGACGGCACTGGAAAAGGAGCAGATGTTCGTAGATATTCTGCCGGACGGACCGGAAGATGACGGGATTGCTTATTTGAGCTTTTTTGTAGAAGAGAAGGAAGACGGTTCACTGGAAGTACAGGGAGAGCCTTCCGAGGTGGAGACGATTATCAGGAACGTGGAAGAACAGCTGGAGGAGCTGCGCCAGTTTATGGATATCGGAGAAGGCAGTATAGCGGTGGATGAGACAGAGGATATCGACTGGATCAATAACTGGAAACAGTATTTTCACCAGTTTTACATCGATGATATCCTTGTAATTCCGTCCTGGGAGGATGTGGCACCTCAGGATAATGAACGTATGGTGCTTCATATTGATCCCGGCACCGCATTCGGTACCGGGATGCATGAGACCACTCAGCTATGTATCAGACAGCTTCGTAAGTTCATTACACCTCAAACAGAGCTTCTGGATGTGGGAACCGGAAGTGGTATCCTCGCTATTTTGTCCCTGATGTTCGGTGCAAAGCATGCAGTGGGAACCGATCTGGATATCTGTGCAGTGGAGGCTGTGGCTCAGAACTGCGAGGCCAACGGTATTGCACCTGAGAAGTTCGAGATGATGATCGGTAATATTATCACAGATAAAGAGATTCAGGATAAAGTGGGATATGAATGCTATGACATTGTAGTGGCTAATATTCTGGCAGATGTACTGGTACCTCTGACTCCCGTGATTTTGCATCAGCTGAAAAAAGGCGGTATCTACATTACTTCAGGTATCATTGATGACAAAGAGCAGACCGTGGTAGATGCGGTGAAAGCTGCAGGACTGGAAGTGCTGGAAGTAACTTACCAGGGCGAATGGGTCAGCGTGACAGCAAGAAAGAACTAGACAATAAGGAGCGATCTGTCCAATGCAGAAGATACGTATCATTAAGAAAAATAATGAGTATTCCATGGAATATAACGTTGGGGATACTTTTACGGTGGATAGTACCTGGTACGGCGGTGTGAATGTGACCAGCCGCACAGGCATTCCACTGTCCTTAGATAAGGACGAATATGAAGAGATAAAAGACAGTTCCATGCGCAGGTCTGACAGGGAAGTAAAGAGCTTCGAAGAGATTGTAGCTATCATGGAGCAATGTGATGTATGCCGACTGGCATTCCACGATGGAGAATATCCCTATATTTTGCCCCTGAATTTCGGTATGCAGGTAGAAAACGGCAGGGTGACATTGTATTTTCACGGAGCCGGAGAAGGGAAAAAGCATACGCTGCTTGCCCGCAATCATAAAGTATGCTTTGAAATGGATTGTGCCCATCGCCTGGTGTTGATCGAAGATGAGGGCAATTGTACCATGGAATATGAGAGTGTTGTCGGTTACGGAACAGTGGAAAATGTGCCGGATGAAGATAAAATGGAAGCGCTCCGCATATTGATGAAGCATTACCGGAGGGAGGACTTTCCCTTTAACGAAGCTGTAGTTCCGCGTACTTCCGTATGGAAGCTGACAGTATCATCTATGACCGGAAAGCGCAGGATGAAACGATAAACGAATAAGGAAAATCAGGAAATGTATCAGTTTTTTGTAGAACCGGACCAGATTTGTGGTAAAATAATAACGATTACAGGCAGTGACGTGAATCATATCAAAAATGTGCTGCGGATGAAGCCAGGAGAGGAGCTTTCTGTCAGCAATGGAATCGACGGAAAGGAATACCGCTGTGGGATTACATCCCTGGAAGAAGACAGAATTGTCTGTGAACTTCGTTTCATAAAAGAGGATGGTGTAGAATTGTCTTCCAGAGTACACTTGTTCCAGGGGTTGCCCAAAGCAGACAAGATGGAACTGATCATCCAGAAGGCAGTAGAACTTGGCGTGTATGAAATTATTCCCGTGGCAACGAAGCGTTGTGTGGTAAAGCTGGAAGAGAAGAAAGCAGCGTCCAAAATTGCCCGTTGGCAGCAGATTGCAGAAGCCGCGGCCAAGCAGAGTAAGCGTAGGATCGTACCTCAGATTAGTAATGTGATGACCTTTGGGGAGGCTGTCCGGAGCGCTTCTTCCATGGAGATCAAACTGATTCCCTATGAACTGGCGGATGGAATGGAGCGGACGAAAGCGTTGATAGAGGGGATTCAGCCCGGTCAGGATATTGCCGTGTTCATAGGTCCGGAAGGGGGCTTTGAAGAGGCAGAGATCGATAAGGCTCTGGCAGCAGGGATAGAGCCTGTGACGTTGGGAAAGCGGATACTTCGCACAGAAACGGCGGGTTTTACCGTGATGGCATGGATCATGTACCGGCTGGAAGAATAGAGCAGAGAGCAGAATTTTGCCCGATGCATATATTAATATATAGAATGCGAACGTATGTAAGTTCGCCTGAAAGAGGAGAAACGTTTCATGGAAGTATATCTTGATAATTCTGCGACTACCAGAGTCTTTCCGGAAGTGGCAGAGTTGATGACGAAAATCATGTGCGAAGATTACGGCAATCCGTCCAGTCTTCATATGAAAGGCGTGGCGGCAGAACAGTATCTTCGCTATGCAAAAGAGACGCTGGCTAAATTACTGAAGGTAAATGAGAAAGAAATCCTGTTTACTTCCGGTGGCACAGAATCTGACAACCTGGCGCTGGTCGGCTGTGCGTTGGCTAATCGCCGCAGAGGCAATCACCTGATCACTACCCAGGTAGAGCACCCTGCTATATTAAAGACCATGCAGTATCTGGAATCGATCGGTTATCAGGTCACTTACCTGCCGGTGGATAAAAGCGGAAGAATCTGCCTGGAGGACCTGCACAGGGCAATCACCCCGCAGACGATTCTGGTATCTATTATGCATACCAACAACGAAGTGGGAGCCAGACAGCCTATCGAAGAAGCCGGTGCATTGATCAAACGGATGAATCCTGCGATTCTTTTCCATGTAGATGCAGTGCAGGGCTTCGGTAAAGCGAAGATTTACCCCAAGAAGATGAACATCGACCTGATGTCTGTCAGTGGTCATAAGATTCACGGACCGAAGGGAGTCGGTTTCCTTTATGTCAATGAAAAAGTAAAGATTCAGCCTATCGTGTACGGCGGCGGCCAGCAGCAGAATCTTCGCTCCGGAACGGAAAATGTTCCCGGTGTTGCAGGTCTTGCCAAAGCAGCAGAGATGATGTATGCTCATATGGATGAGGATGTAAATCAGTTGTATCGTCTGAAAAATATGTTCATCGATGGTGTGAAACAGCTGGATGGTATCCAGGTGAATGGTCTTTTAGGCGGCAGCACGGAAGGAACCGCACCTCATATCGTCAGTGTGTCTTTTGCAGGTGTCAGAAGTGAAGTGTTACTGCATGCACTGGAGGATAAAGGTATCTACGTGTCCGCGGGAAGCGCCTGCTCGGCCCACAAACCGCAGCCGTCAGCTACACTGAAAGCTATGGGAATCGACAAAGACCTGCTGTCTTCTACCATTCGCTTCAGCTTTTCCGTATTTACAACGGAAGAAGAGATAAACTATACATTGCAGCAGATGAATGAGATGATTCCTATGCTGCGCAGATACACCAGAAAATAACACGTCCGTCAGGGCGCCGCTACAGGGCCGGCGGCCTATAATGGCAGTTCCCGGTTACAGGAAGAAAAAGAGGAAAAACATGTTTACAGCTTTTTTGATTAAGTATGCCGAAATCGGCATTAAAGGAAGAAACAGATATTTGTTTGAAGATGCTCTGGTTCACCAGATTAAATTTGCATTGAAGAAATGCGAAGGAAAGTTCCTGATTCACAAGACACAGGGACGTATCTATGTGGACGCTGAGAGCGAATTTGATTTTGATGAAGTAGTAGGACGCCTGAAGACAGTGTTCGGTATCTCCGGCATCTGCCCGGTAGTCTATGTGGAGGATGAAGGCTTTGAGAAGCTGTGTGACACTGTGATTCAGTATCTTGCCGATGTATATCCGGACCGCAATAAGACCTTCAAGGTAGCTGCAAGACGCGCCAGAAAGAACTATCCCAAGGATTCCATGACCATCAATATGGATATGGGAGAAGCTATCCTGAAAGCTTATCCGGAGATGAAGGTAGATGTTCATAATCCGGATATCATGCTGAACATTGAAATCAGAGAAAAGATTTATATTTATTCCGAAATTATTCCGGGACCGGGAGGAATGCCGGTGGGTACCGGCGGCAAGGCCATGCTGCTTCTTTCAGGCGGCATCGACTCTCCCGTGGCCGGTTACATGATCGCCAAGCGTGGCGTAAAGATAGACGCGGTTTATTTCCATGCACCGCCATACACCAGCGAGCGTGCGAAACAGAAGGTAGTAGACCTTGCCAGACTGGTATCCCGCTATACCGGCCCCATCTACCTGCATGTGATCAACTTTACGGACATCCAGCTTTACATTTACGAAAAGTGTCCCCATGAGGAACTGACGATCATTATGCGCAGATACATGATGCGCATTGCGGAGCACATTGCCAAAGAGACAGAGTGCCTGGGCCTCATTACCGGTGAAAGTATCGGTCAGGTAGCTTCCCAGACCATGGCGTCCCTGGTGGCTACCAATGAGGTCTGCGAACTGCCCGTATACCGCCCCCTGATCGGCTTCGATAAACAGGAAATCGTAGAAGTATCCGAGAAAATCGGTACCTACGAAACATCCATCCAGCCTTTCGAGGACTGCTGCACCATCTTCGTGGCCAAACACCCCGTAACCAAACCCAACCTCAACATCATCCGCCGCCACGAGAAAAACTTAGATGAAAAGATAGAAGATTTAGTAAAAACAGCCCTGGAAACTGACGAAGTAATCATTGTAGAATAGTCATTGTAGAATACCCCTCGGACCTTGCACACAACCGGGGTTTCGGGTCTGCCCCTTCACCCCGGCAGTCCCGGAAACCGTATCCTGCGTGCACAGTCGACTGGGGGATATCCTACAAAAAAACACCCCAGGCAACACCCGGGGCGTCAAACTTCGTTTGTACTAACTGAATTCGCAATCATTAGATCATGTAAGGCTTCAGGATTTCCAGAACTTCTTCTGTGTTGCCTTCTGCATGAATGTTCAGGTCAATGGGCTTGGACAGGTCTAAAGAGAAGATGCCCATAATGGATTTCGCATCGATCACATATCTTCCGGATACCAGATCGAAGTCATAATCGAATTTTGTAATATCATTAACAAAGGATTTTACCTTGTCAATAGAGTTTAAAGAAATCTGAACGGTTTTCATTGTCAATTACCTCCTTAATGTTTGTCATACCTTCTGACTACATCTTAATGGCTGAGAGGTAAAAAGTCAATGCAAAAAGGATACAAAAATAATGAAGAATAATATGAAAAATGTGGCACTACACAATCTTGGATGCAAAGTAAATTCTTATGAAATGGACGTAATGCAACAAAGATTACAGGAAAAAGGTTACCAGATTGTACCTTTTGATGCCAAAGCAGATATATATATCGTTAATACATGCACGGTTACTAATATAGCAGATAGGAAGAGCAGACAGATGCTGCACAGGGCTAAGGCCATGAATCCGGACGCTGTAGTAGTAGCTGTTGGCTGTTATGTCCAGACCGGAGGAGAACAGGCTCTGAAGGACGACAGTATCGATCTGGCAATCGGCAATAACAAGAAGAAGGATCTGATTCCCATTCTGGAAGAATATCTGGAGCAGCGGGAAAAGGACGATGCTTCAGATGATCTGGAGACACTGCATAATACAACAGTCATTGATATTAACAAGACCTGCGAATACGAAGAGATGACATTAAAACAGACGGCAGAGCATACCAGAGCTTATATCAAGATTCAGGACGGTTGTAATCAGTTCTGTTCCTATTGCATCATTCCTTATGCAAGGGGAAGAGTACGCAGCAGGAAAGCGGAAGACATCTTAAATGAAATCCGCGGTATTGTACAAGCCGGATATCAGGAAGTGGTGCTGACAGGCATCCATATCAGCTCTTACGGCATAGATTTTGAGGAAGAAGCCTGGAATCAGGGGCACAGTGTGGAGGTCATGCAGGGAGAAGAGAGACATGATTATCGCGGTAGGAGCAAGCTTCTTGACCTGGTGGAGCAGATTCACGAGATAGAGGGACTGAAGCGTATTCGTCTGGGTTCCCTGGAACCACGTATTATAACTGCAGAAAATGCAGCAAAGCTGGCTTCCCTTAAGAAAGTATGTCCTCACTTCCATCTGTCACTGCAGAGCGGCTGTAATGAAACCCTGAAGAGAATGAATAGACACTATACCACCGGGGAATACTATGACAGTGTGAATCTTCTGCGCAGCGTGTATGACCGGCCGGCGATAACTACCGATGTGATCGTAGGCTTTCCGGGGGAGACAGAAGAAGAATTTGAGCAGACTTATGATTTTCTTGCTAAAGTCGGCTTCTATGAGATGCATATCTTCAAATACTCCAAACGTCAGGGGACCCGGGCGGCTGTCATGAAGGATCAGGTGCCGGATCAGGTGAAGACACTCCGCAGCAACAGGCTGCTTACCATGGAGAAAGAACAGTCCAAAGAATTCAGAAGTCGCTACATAGGGAGCGAAGCAGAAGTGTTATTTGAAGAGACAAAAGAACTAAACGGTAAGCTTTTTCAGGTTGGACACACAGCCGATTATGTGAAAGTTGCCCTGGAAACAGAACGAAATTTGTCAAATTGCCTGAAAAAAGTTTACGTGACAGATTTCCTGACAGATGAAATCCTGAATTGCAATACTATGGATTGAATTTTCGTCCAAGATGCGGTAAGATAAAAGGAGCATAAGACGAACCGTGCAGAAGGATGTGAGAGCAATGGCAGATTTGGGAAATACACAATACTTCAAAGTAGAGACAGAGAAGACCGGCGCCAAGGTGATACTGGCGGCTGTATATGAAGCAATGGCAGAGAAAGGGTACAATCCTGTCAATCAGATTGTCGGATACATTATGAGTGGTGATCCTACCTATATTACCAGCCATAAGGGAGCCAGGAATCTGATCATGAAAGTGGAACGTGATGAACTGGTAGAGGAGCTACTGATCGAGTATATCAGAAACAATCATTGGGAATAATCGGTAGTATCGATTACTGTTACAATAAGGAGGAGACCCATGCGTATAATGGGCTTGGATTTCGGGTCGAAGACAGTAGGGGTGGCGATAAGCGATGCCTTACTTCTTACTGCCCAGGGGGTGGAAATCATCCGCCGCAAAGAGGAGAATAAGCTGCGCCAGACGTTGGCCAGAATTGAAGAACTGATTGTGGAATACGAGGTAGAGGAAATCGTATTGGGACTTCCGAAGCATATGAATGCTACGGAGGGAGTACGTGTAGAATTGACACAGGAGTTCAAAGAAAAGCTTGAGAGAAGGACAGGACTTCCCGTGTATTTCTGGGATGAAAGATTGACTACGGTAGCGGCAGATAAGATTATGATGGAGGCGGGAATCCGCAGAGAACATCGTAAGGAGCACGTGGACAGGATTGCTGCGACATTGATCTTGCAGGGATATCTGGACAGACGGAATATGAGAAAGGAAGAGACAATTGGAGAAGATCACATTTAGACCGGACGGAGAAGAACCGGTTGATTTCTATGTTTTGGAACAGACCAGAATCGGTGGTTTCAACTATATTCTGGTGACTGATTGCGAAGAGGGCGATGGCGAAGCCCTGATTTTGAAAGATATGTCAGGTGATGGTGACGCAGAAAGCATCTTCACCATCGTAGAAGACGATGAAGAGCTGGAGGCAGTGGCCGGCGTGTTTGAGAACATGCTGGAAGATGTGGATTTGGTATAACGAATGGCTGCGGATAAAGAAAGATTTCAAGAACTACTTAAAGGAAAAGGGCTGAAAGTGACCAGGCAGCGAATGCTGGTATTGGATGCCATTGCATCGCGCCCGGAAAGCCATTTGACTGCCGAGGAGATATTTGAGATAGTGAAAGCAGACTTTCCTGAAATAGGACTGGCTACTGTTTATAGAACCATACAATTACTGAATGAGCTGAGACTGATTGACCGGATCAATCTGGATGACGGATGTGTGCGTTATGAGATCGGAAGTCCTGCCATGCAGGAACAGAAGCACCATCACCATCATTTGATCTGTATGAAATGTGGGAAAGTGATTTCTTTTCAGGATGACCTTTTGGAGGAGCTGGAAGAGAAGATTGCGGCGACAACCGGTTTTACCATTGTCAATCATGAAGTGAAGCTCTACGGGTATTGTAGAGAATGTGGAGGTAATTTGATTGAAGAAAAAAGAGAATAACTGCGGTTCCAAGTTGAAAATCATCCCTTTGGGAGGACTGGAACAGATTGGAATGAACATTACTGCCTTCGAATATGAGGACAGTATTATTGTGGTGGACTGCGGTCTTTCATTTCCGGCTGACGATATGCTGGGAATCGACCTTGTTATCCCGGACACCACTTATCTGGAAAATAATATTGATAAAGTAAAGGGATTCATGATCACCCATGGACATGAAGACCACATCGGTGCTCTGCCTTATGTACTGCGTAAAATTAATGTACCTGTTTATGCGACCCGACTGACTATGGGAATTATCGAGAACAAGTTAAAAGAGCACAACCTGACCGGCACCACCAAACGTAAAGTAGTAAAATTCGGACAGTCTATTAATCTGGGACAGTTCCGTATCGAATATATTAAGACCAATCACAGTATCGTAGATGCAGCTGCACTGGCCATTTATTCACCGGCAGGTGTAGTAGTGCACACGGGAGACTTTAAAGTAGACTATACACCGGTATTCGGAGATGCCATTGACCTGCAGCGATTTGCAGAACTGGGCAAGAAAGGCGTTCTGGCCCTGATGTGTGACTCCACCAATGCGGAGAGACCCGGTTTCACCCCTTCCGAGAAGACCGTAGGAAAGACCTTCGACAGCCTTTTCGAGGAGCATAAAAATACAAGAATTTTTGTTGCGACATTTGCTTCCAACGTGGACAGAGTGCAGCAGATTATCAATACTGCTTACAAGTTCGGACGTAAAGTAGCAGTAGAAGGCCGCAGTATGGTGAATATCATTGATACCGCCATGAATCTGGAGTGTATCAGCATCCCTGAAAATACGCTGGTAGACTTAGATCAGATGAAGAATTATCCGCCTGAGCAGCAGGTTATCATCACCACCGGAAGCCAGGGAGAAAGCATGGCAGCATTAAGTCGTATGGCCAATAATGTTCATCGTAAGATTACTATCGGCCCCGGGGACACTGTTATCTTCTCCTCCAGTCCGATTCCGGGCAATGAGAAGTCCGTTACCAAGATTATCAATGAACTTCTTCGTAAGGGAGCAGACGTTATTTTCCAGGATGCACACGTATCGGGACATGCCTGCCAGGAAGAGATCAAGCTGATCTATACGTTGGTTCATCCTAAATATGCTATTCCTGTTCATGGAGAATATAAGCATTTAAAGGCACAGGCCAAGATTGCAAACAGCCTTGGCATTGATAAGGAGAATATCTTCATTCTCTCCTCAGGTGAGGTGCTGGAATTGGATGAGGAAAGTGCGGCAGTGACAGGAAGAGTACCTGTAGGCTCCATTCTGGTAGACGGTCTGGGCGTAGGAGATGTGGGCAACGTAGTACTGCGTGACAGACAGCACCTGGCAGAGGATGGTATTGTAATTGTAGTCATGAGTCTGGAGCGTGCTACCGGTGAACTGGTGGCAGGACCCGACATCGTGTCCAGAGGTTTTGTATACGTAAGGGAATCTGACGAATTGATGGAAGAAGCCCGCTATACAGTGGATGTGGCTGTCCAGAGCTGCCTTGACAGAGGCATCACTGACTGGGGCAAGCTGAAGACGACTACTAAGGACGCCCTGGGCGATTATTTCTGGAAGAAGACCAAGCGCCGTCCGATGATTCTGCCGATCATTATGGAAGTGTAGTTCATCAATAGCCTGCATGACGGGCGAAGTATGCTTACATTGCGGGCTGAACTGTAATAGATTTTTAAGATTTATTTTCTTGCAAAAACTACGGAGTGACGATACAATATGAGAAACATGGATTATGCAGTGCAGGGGTTTGTCAATGCCATTAAAGCCACAGAGGAGTATCAGGATTACAGCAATGAGAAGAATAAGGTGAAGCAGTTTCCTGAACTAAAAGCACAGCTTGATGAATACCGCCGCCGCAATTATGAATTACAGAGTAGTGATGATGCAGAGCTTGAGAAAATAGAGCAGCTGGAAAGAGAATATTCTGCTTTACGGGAGAATCAGCTGGTAGAGGATTTTCTGGCAGCTGAGCTTGCATTTTGCAGACTGATGCAGGAAGTGAATCTGCAGGTGACAGACAGTCTGGACTTTGAATAAGGTCCGGCGGAGTGCCTGATCCCGAAGGCTGCATTTAGGAAGGAATGAGGTATTATGGAGACCAGAGATGTAGTAGGCGCCGTGTTAAACACCATGATTAAGGTGGTATTGACAGTTTTGGTGGTAATATTGGTTTATAGAGGAGCGATTACAGGATACAATTTTGGTTACCGTGTATTTAAGCAGGAACCTATGACTCTGGGAGAAGGGCGTACGGTTACCGTTACGATTAAGGAAAATATGTCCGTCAAGGAAATCGGAGAGTTGTTTCTTCAAAAAGGGCTGATAAAGGACACTACTCTTTTCATGGCTCAATATTATCTGTCAGAGTTTCGTGAAGGGGTAAAACCGGGCACTTATGAACTGAGTACTTCTATGACTGTGGAAGAAATGATGGAAACCATAGCAAATTGGGTAGACGAGACAGAAGAGGATGGTGAATCCTGATGATTATAGATGAAAGAATGGTTGCCTTTATTAATTCTTTTGATAAAGGCAATCCGCCTTATTTAAATGAGCTGGAGAAGTATGCCAGGGAGACCGATGTGCCCATCATCCGCACACAGATGCAGGGGCTGCTTAAGTTCCTCCTGGCTTTCTTAAAACCTGAAAGTATTCTGGAGGTAGGAACTGCGATCGGATTTTCTGCGCTTCTTATGAGCGAATATGCACCGGAAAATTGTCATATTACTACCATTGAAAAGTATGAGAAAAGAATCCCTCTGGCCAGGGAGAATTTTGCCAAAGCAGGAAAAACAGACTGCATTACGCTGCTGGAAGGCGATGCGGCAGATATTTTAAAAGAACTTGAAGGAAGCTACGATATGATCTTCATGGATGCGGCTAAGGGGCAATATCTGCATTTCCTGCCGGATATTCTGAGACTTCTGCGTCCGGGCGGATTACTTGTCAGCGACAACGTACTTCAGGACGGAGATATTATTGAGTCACGTTTTGCAGTGACCAGAAGGAATCGTACTATCCATGCAAGAATGCGGGAATATCTGTATGAACTGACCCATCACCCCATGTTGGAGACTTGTATTTTGCCTGTAGGAGACGGGGCTACGTTAAGTGTGAAACTGGAATGTACAAAAGATACGCAGCAGGCAGATAAGAGAGGAGAAGAGAAAGATGAGCGAGCTTAAGAAACCGGAACTTTTGATCCCGGCAAGCAGTCTGGAAGTCCTGAAGACCGCTGTAATGTTCGGAGCTGATGCGGTATATATCGGCGGAGAAGCTTTTGGACTTCGTGCCAAGGCCAAGAATTTTACTTCGGAGGAAATGGCTCAGGGTATTGCCTTTGCTCACGAACACGGTGTCAAAGTATACGTAACTGCCAATATTCTGGCTCACAATGGTGACCTTGACGGAGCAAGAGAGTATTTTGCGGAATTAAAGAATATGCAGCCTGATGCGCCGGATGCACTGATTATCTCCGATCCCGGCATGTTCATGATAGCAAAAGAGGTGTGGCCGGAAGTGGAGATTCATATTTCCACGCAGGCTAATAATACAAATTATCAGACTTATCGCTTCTGGTGGCAGCAGGGAGCCAAGAGAGTGGTGTCTGCCAGAGAGCTGTCCCTGAAAGAACTGCGCCAGATCAGAGATAATATTCCCGAAGAAATGGAAATTGAGAGTTTTGTCCACGGTGCCATGTGCATTTCTTATTCCGGAAGATGCCTTTTAAGCAACTTTTTTACCGGGAGAGATGCCAATCAGGGTGCCTGTACCCATCCCTGCCGTTGGAAATACGCGGTGATGGAAGAGACCAGACCCGGAGAATATTTTCCGGTATATGAGAACGAGCGCGGAACCTATATTTTTAATTCTAAGGACTTGTGCATGATAGAGCATATTCCGGAACTTGTGGAAGCCGGTATCGACAGCCTGAAGATAGAAGGCCGCATGAAGACGGCACTTTATGTGGCAACAGTGGCAAGAACTTACCGTAAGGCCATAGATGATTACTTTACTTCTGAGGAGACTTACCGCGCCAACATGGACTGGTATCGTGCAGAAATATCCAAGTGCACCTACCGCCAGTTTACCACCGGATTTTATTTTGGAAAGCCGGACCAGAATACCCAGATATATGATAATAATACTTATATTAACGAGTATGTGTACCTGGGAATCGTGGAAGAAGTATGCGCCGCGCAGGAAGTATGTGAGAGTCTGCCTCAAGAGATGAGGCCGATCGGCAACGGCCATCTGGCACGCATCGAACAGCGCAACAAATTCTGCGTTGGTGATACCATTGAGATCATGAAGCCTGACGGCACGAATGAGCTGACGAAAGTTCTGGCTATGTACAATGGTGAGATGGAAGCTGTAGACAGCTGCCCGCATTCCAAACAGCTCATCTGGCTGGAGCTGTCTGAAGTTCCCGAACAGTACGATTTACTGAGAATCGCAAATACAAAATAAAATTTCCGTTGACCAATATACTGCACGTATTGTACAATAAGGCGAGAAGCAAAGAAAGGAAGATTACAATATGAGCGAGGGTATTAACGTAGAAGAGCTTTTTGCAAGTAAAGTATTTACTCTGGGTAAGATGAAAGAAAGATTACCCAAGAGCATCTATAAAGAAGTAGTCAAGGTCATGGATCAGGGCGGAGAACTGTCCCTGGCAACTGCTGATGTAGTAGCCAAGGCCATGAAAGACTGGGCTGTTGAAAATGGTGCTACACACTACACCCACTGGTTCCAGCCGCTGACAGGCATTACTGCCGAGAAGCATGATGCATTTGTGACACATCCTGATGAAAACGGTCGGATGATCATGGAATTTTCCGGAAAAGAGCTGATTAAAGGAGAGCCTGATGCATCTTCATTCCCTTCCGGAGGACTGCGTGCTACTTTCGAGGCCAGAGGTTATACCACCTGGGATATTACCTCTCCCGCATTTATCAAGGAAACAGCCACAGGTCCGACCCTGTGTATACCCACTGCTTTCTGTTCCTACACAGGTGAAGCACTGGATAAGAAGACACCGCTGTTACGTTCTATGGAAGCACTCAGCAAGCAGGCAATCAGGATTGTAAGACTTTTTGGTAATACAAAGGCTCAGAAGGTGATTTCTTCCGTTGGTGCGGAACAGGAATATTTCCTGGTAGATGCCAAGAAAGCATTACAGAGAGAGGATATCATCTTCTCCGGAAGAACACTCTTTGGCGCTCCTGCACCGAAAGGGCAGGAGATGGATGACCACTATTTCGGCGTCATCAGAGAACGTATCGGTGGTTTCATGCATGATGTGAACATCGAACTCTGGAAGCTGGGTGTGACTTCCAAGACCCAGCATAATGAGGCGGCTCCTGCACAGCACGAAGTTGCACCTATTTATGAATCTGCCAATGTGGCAGTAGACCACAATCAGCTTGTTATGGAGACCTTAAAGCGCGTGGCCGGTAAGCACGGTCTGCGTTGTATGCTTCATGAAAAGCCTTTTGAAGGTGTGAATGGCTCCGGAAAGCACAATAACTGGTCCATTAATACAGATGACGGTGTCAATATGTTGGAGCCGGGTCAGACTCCTAATGAAAATATACAGTTCCTGTTGGTACTGGCCTGTATCATGAAAGCTGTAGATACTCACGCAGATCTTTTAAGACAGAGCGCTTCCAACGTAGGAAATGACCACCGACTGGGCGGCTATGAGGCACCTCCTGCCATTATCTCTATTTTCCTGGGAGAACAGCTGGAGGACGTAGTAGAGCAGTTGGTAGAAACGGGTAAGGCAGATTCCCTGAAAGAGGGCGGTGTGCTGAGAACCGGTGTATCTACCCTTCCTGATTTCGTGAAGGATGCCACAGACCGTAACCGTACCTCACCTTTTGCCTTTACCGGTAATAAGTTTGAGTTCCGTATGGTGGGAAGTGAGGATTCCATCGGAAGTCCCAACACCACGTTGAATGCCATTGTTGCAGAGGCTTTCTGCGAAGCCGCAGACAGACTGGAACAGGCAGAAGATTTCGACATGGCTGTGCATGACCTGATCAAGGAATATATGACCAAGCATCAGAAAATTATTTTCAACGGAAACGGCTACGCCAAGGAGTGGAAGGAAGAGGCTGCGAGAAGAGGACTTCCCAATATTCCTTCTATGGTGGATGCGGTTGAGACCCTTACCACCGAGAAGTCCATTCATCTGTTTGAAAAGTTCGGGATTTTCACAGAAGCAGAGCTTCATTCCCGTGCCGAGGTTCTGTATGAGACTTATGCCAAGACTATCAATATTGAAGCGCTTACCATGCTCGATATGGCGAATAAGCAGATTATCCCTGCGGTGATGCGTTTCAGCAAGTCTCTGGCTGATACTGCAGTGGCCATTCAGGCTGCAGGCGGAGATGCTTCAGTTCCCACAGAACTGTTAAAGACTGTTACGACGAAGCTGACAGAGATGAAAGCTGCTGCCGAGCATCTGCTGGAGGTGGAGAAACAGGCATCTGCCATGGTCCGCGGTAAAGAGCAGGCTTATTGCTATAAGGACAAAGTTGTCACTGCAATGGATGCGCTGCGTAAGCCGGCTGACGAACTGGAGAAGCTGGTGGATAAGGAGTACTGGCCGTTCCCGACATATGCGGATCTGCTGTTTGAAGTATAAGGGATGTTTTAGAGATAAAAATAAATGATACCGTTTGGTTCTTTTGTACTGTGGAACCAGACGGTATTTTTTATGAAATATATGCCGAAAGCTCCGACATCGCCGAATCAATACTCTTCAGAGTCAGCGAAAGCGCCTCTTTCGTATCACGGTTAACCAGCGCCTGATACAAGTATAATTTGGTATCAAACAATCTCCTGCTTCCGTAACGTTTGCAGGAAATGGTCCAAAGATACAGGCTCTCCGGTTTGAAAGAATGGTAAAGCAGCGGCAGCAACATATTGCCACTGAGGACAGCCAGTTCATGGTGAAAGGAAAAGACTGCTTCCGCTGTATCCTCCGGGGTTACGGCTGTTGAAATTTTCTCAAGTAAAGGGCTTAGCCCCGATAATTCTTCATCCGTCGCATTTTCGATTACCTGCTCCATGCACAGACTCTCCAGCGCACCGCGGACTTTTAACAGGGAAGTGACCTCATTGCCGCGCATGGCACCTCCGTTATAACGCATGATGGCTACAAGTGTTTCTACAGTTCCCTTGCGGCGGTAATCACAGACATAGGCTCCCTGTCTGGGGCGAATCTCCACAAAGCCCAGTTTCTCCAACTCAACCAAACCTGCCGAAATGACGGGGCGACTTACTCCCATTCGGGCAGAAAGCTCCCTGGCTGACGGCAGCTGTTCTCCTACAGCCAGTTCACCTGATAAAATCATATTCTCCACCTGTTGTACAAATAAGTCTGTCAGTGATACCGTAGTAATCTTCGTAAATCCCATTTCTTTCTCCTTGTATGTATCTGGTAATACCAGCTGCATTATAACCTGATTTTACAGAAAATTCATCAAAATGTCAATGGGATTTTTTCGCATAATGCTGAATTTTTAAGAAACGATTGAATTGTAAAGTACGTGATGATATGCTTAAAGAAGAAAAAGACTGGTAATACCACAAAAAGGAGGAACAGTATGGATAAACAGTACGATGTAATCGTAGTGGGTGCCGGCAACGCAGGTCTGGCAGCCGCTGCAAACACCGCCAAAGCCGGACTTAAGACATTACTTCTGGAAAAGCATAATGTCCCCGGCGGTTGTGCAACCAGCTTCCGCAGAGGCCGGTTTGAGTTTGAACCCTCACTTCATGAACTTTGCAGTGTAGGTACGAAAGAGAAACCTAACACCGTCTACAAAGTATTTGATGAGTTGGGTGCCAAGATCGACTGGCAGTATGAACACAATGTTTTCAGGGCAATCGTCAAGGGGGAAAATGGCTATGATGTTACTCTGAAAGCCGGAATTGATGCATTTTGTGAATCTGTAGATGCTGCGGTGCCGGGATGTAAGGAAAATGTCAGGGCATTTTTAAATCTGAAGCCCAAGGTGGATGCTGCCATTGCATATATTTATGCAATGAAGGGGAAGCCTAACGGATTGACCATGATTTTAAAGCACAGTGATTTCATGCGTGTGGCCGGTCACTCTGTAGAGGAAGTGATGACGGCATTGGGGATTCCCAAGAAAGCGCAGGACCTGATCAACACCTATTGGGGATACCTGGGAGTGCCTACGGATGAACTGAATGCCATGCACTTTCTGAATATGCTTTATGATTATGTTGTGGACGGTGCTGCAATGCCCCATCTTCGTTCTCACGAGCTTTCACTGGCGCTGGTAGATGTGATTCAGAAGCACGGTGGGGAAGTCAGATATAACAGTGAGGTCACCAGGTTCCTGTATAAAGAGGACGGCAGCGTGGAGGGTGTAATTGCTAATGGTGAAAAGCTTTATGCAAAGGAAGTGATCTCCAATGTGATTCCTCACAATGTCTATAATATGAGTGATATTGATAAGATTCCGGAGTCTAATCTGAAGCTGGCCAATGCCCGCTCCTTCGGCATCTCTGTGGCAACCGTATATCTCGGTCTTGACTGTACCGCAGAAGATCTGGGCATGAAAGACTATACTATTTTCGTGGAGGGACATCCTGATCCAAGAACCCAGTATAACACCCGTCTGGAGGATGGCCTTTATATCGTAAACTGTCTCAACAATGTAATTCCTGACAGTTCACCGGAAGGGACCTGTACTTTGTTCTTCACCATTCCGATCTTCGGTGATGATGTGCCTAAAGATCTGAAGCCGGAGGATTACAAGAAATATAAGAATGATATTGCCCGGAAGTATATTACAGATTTTGAGAAGCTTTTGAACATCTCTATCATGCCCCATATTGAAGAAATCAGCGTAGCCACTCCTGTAACTTTTGCACGGTATCTTGGAACTCCCGAAGGAACTATCTATGGTTACAAGCTCTCCGGTTGGGACAATCTGATGGCTCGAATCGCCGGAGAGAAGAACGATTATGCCATCCCGGGTCTCAGCTTCTGCGGCGGCCATTATATCCGCGGCGATGGTTACAGCTGTGCATATATAATGGGTGATACCATCGGCAAACGTGTTGCCAAGAGAATCAAAGGAGGTGTCTGATATGGCAAAACCTAAACTTTATAAGCTCAATCCCATGGATTTTACAAAGATGACTCCTGCCAGACAGGCAATTATCGCTGAGGCAGAAGCGAAACCACTGCCTCCTGTGGATTCCTATAAGCCCAATGAACTGGCTAAAGCACTTCATCCCAAGGTGCAGTACCTGAAGGTGGCAAAGATTGTGGAACACGGTTCAGATGTCAAGAGCTTCTACCTGGAGCCCAATGCAGAAAAAGGAACTACTGCTCTGGCTTGGTTCAGTGCAGGCCAGTATCTTTCCATCCAGCTTACGATCGGCGAAATGAAGCTGAGCAGACCTTATTCCCTGGCATCTTCCCCGAGAGAGGCACTGGCAGGTTATTATATGCTGACGATCAAGCGTGTGGAAGGCGGCCTGGCTTCTCAGTATATTCTGGATAACTGGCAGGTGGGTACAGAAATAACTGCTTCCGAGCCTCTTGGTGTTTTCACATATGAACCGCTCAGAGATGCAAAGACTGTCATCGGTATCGCCGGCGGCAGCGGTATCACACCTTTCCGTTCTCTGGCGAAAGCCATTGCAGATGGTGATGAGGATGCCGAGATGATTCTGCTCTACGGCAGCCGTACCATTGCGGATGCTGTTTTCCAGGAGGAATTTCAGGCACTTGCTGCAGGATGTCCGAAATTTAAACTGGTCAATGTATTGAGCCATGAAACACAGGAAGGCTGCGAGAACGGCTTTATCACTGCGGAACTAATTAAGAAATACGCTCCGGCAGGTGACTATTCCATTTTCCTGTGCGGTCCCCAGGCAATGTACAATTTTGTAGATAAAGAAATTGCAACCTTAGGACTGCGCAAAAAGTTTATCCGTCACGAACTTTTTGGTGAATATTTCGGACCTTCCAAGGAAGCAGATTATCCCAAGAAAGTTGCACCTGAATTTAAGTTAACGGTGCGCATTGCCGGAAAAGAGCAGACCATTACCGCACCTGCAGAAGAATCCATTCTGCGTACCTTAGAAAAGAACGGTATTGCAGCTCCTGCCCATTGCCGAAGCGGCGAATGTGGCTGGTGCCATTCCCGTCTGATAAGCGGTGAAGTGTATGTACCAAAGTCTGTAGACGGCCGCAGGGAGGCAGATTTGCAGTATGGTTATATCCACCCTTGCTGTTCCTTCCCTTTGAGTGACCTTGTTGTGGAGGTTCCGCCTGTTAGAAAATAAAAAATGTTAAGACGGAAGGTGCTGCATAAAATAAGGCCTCCGGGACACAATACTTCCCAAAAAGGCGATACTGCCTGATACTGCAGAAGCAGTAGGATGGGAGGCATATAATGCAGCACAATGCAGAGCGCGGTGTCCGTGACGAATTTTCCAAAGAAAGCGGTTCCCGCAAAAATCGCAGCAGCGAAGTAAGACCCTTCGGTATGAGGGATAAAATAGGTTATCTCTTCGGAGATTTCGGTAATGATTTCAGTTTTATTTTTGCCAGCAGTTATCTGATGGTATTCTATACAAAGGTACTGGGCATCAGCGGGGCAGTGGTAGGAACACTTTTCCTGGCTGCCAGATGCGTGGATGCATTTACGGATGTGACCATGGGACGTATCGTGGACCGGTCCAAGAGCACGGCGGACGGGCGGTTCAGGCCCTGGATCAGACGGATGTGTGTTCCGGTAGCGGTGTCCAGTACCTTAATGTATCTTTATTTTGTTCAGGATTTTTCCTATCCGGTAAAAATGATATATGTGATTGTAACATATCTGCTCTGGGGCAGTTTTTGTTATACTGCCATCAATATTCCCTATGGTTCCATGGCTTCTGTTATCAGTGCAGATGCGGGAGAACGGGCGGCGCTGTCCACCTTCCGGAGTGTGGGGGCATCCCTGGCCAGCCTAGTCATTGGCAGCCTGGTACCGCTGCTTGTCTATGAGACAGATGAAGCCGGTAATCAGATCGTGAATCCGGTGCGGTTTACGGTGACGGCAGCAGTATTTGGGGTGTTGTCGATAGTCTGTTATCTGCTGTGTTATTTTCTCTGCACAGAGCGTGTGGTCTTTCGGGAACACGGCAATGGGGATGCAGCCAATGGAGCAGATGAAAACGTTGGTACAAGCACAGACAGTGGAAAGCGGAAGGAAGCAGACACAAAGCCCCGCCCGGGCTTCAAAACCCTCGCCGCCAGTCTCCTTTCCAACCGTCCGCTCTTGTCTATAGTAGGTGCTGCACTGGTGCTCCTGCTTGCCACTATGCTCAGTCAGACCATGAATACTTATCTGTTTCTGGACTATTTTAAAGATGCTCAGGCATTGTCTGCAGTGAATCTGATCAGTGTCGGCGGCATGCTCTTAGTGGCCCCGTTTGCATCCCGGATTTCCAGGAATATCGGGAAAAAGGAGTCGGGAAGCATTTCTATGCTGGTGGCTGCAGTTGTCTATCTTTTGATGTTCTTCCTGCGTATCAGGTCAATACCTGTATTTATGCTCTTCCTGTTTTTGGGTATGACAGGGATGGGGTTTTTTAATATGATCACCTGGGCATTTATTACGGATGTCATAGATTATCAGGAGGTGGTGACCGGCAGCAGGGAAGACGGAACCGTATATGCGGTCTATTCCTTTGCGCGAAAAGTCGGTCAGGCGCTGGCCGGCGGTATTGGAGGGTTTGCCCTGTCTGCCATTGGTTATGTGTCGGAAGCTTCTTCCCAGGCACCGGAAGTGGCAGAGCGGATTTATACGGTAGCCACGGTGGTTCCGGGTATCTGTTATCTGATCGTGTTTTTGATCATGCAGTTCGGTTATCCTTTGAACCGTAAAGTGGTGGAACACAATACCGCAGTACTGCAGGGCAGAAGAGATTCCAGTGTATCGAAGGAACAGGAGGGTATAGACAATGATAAGTTTTGACAGAGAAGCACCGGGAGGTGGTGTAGATGCTTATACGGTAGCGGAGAACAGCAAGGCGGAGATTATTTTTACGGTGTATCTGAAACAGGCGTCAGAAGGAGAAGTGCAGGCGCAGGACGATGGGCAGGCACAGGACGATGGGCAGACACAGGGCGGTGAACACACACAGGCTGCGGTGCAGACAGTGGAATCTGCCCGGCCTCAGGAAAAGCTGCAGGTAGAGCTCTTTCTCTATGATCCGAATGGCCAGGAAGCAGCCAGAATGTGTGTAAAAACCATGCCACAGGAGGAAGCCTGCTGGACTGTAAACACCCGTACCTTATTAATTTATCCCCGAATGTGGCAGGGAACGCTGGTCCCTGTCCTCTATCAGGTCGAGGCACTTATTACCAATGGGGAAAAACAACTGGATGCGTTACGCTTCGTGTATCCAATCTGTACCATGCGCCAGGTGGAAGGAACCGATTTCCTGCTCAATGACAGGCCCTACACACTGCATGCAGTGAAATATGGGATTCCCAGAGCAGACGGCTGTCTGTCCATGGAAAAGTTTGCGGCTGACCTTGAAATTATGCAGGAACTGGGGGCAAACTGTATCTGCCCGGATCATTTCCCTACGGAGCCTCAGTTTTATGAATTGTGCCTGAAAAAAGGCATGATTTTATGGAAATTAACGGGTGAGGCAGAGGAAATTCCGCTCTTTTGCGGGGGAGAAAAGGCGCTGTTGAGTGATGATGGCAGACGTAAAAGAGACAGCTTTTACCTATATCAGGCATGCTGGAGTAACGGGAAAGTGCTTCATATCTGCCACAACAGGCAGGTGCCGAGACCAGGGAGTCTGGCCTCTGTTATGGTATACAGCAATCAGAAGAAAGTGGCGCTGTATGTAAATGGTGTGCTGCAGGAATTTAAAGAGTCATCGCCCCGTTTCCTGTTTGAAGATATACCGGTCAGAGGGGAATATACCATTGTGTCGGCACAGGCGGGAGACTGTTTTGCTTCCGTGACCTGGAATATTTAGATTATCTTTTCTGATTTCACAGTTTTTTCACAATATCATCACTTTTTCATGACATTTACTCACTAAGATAAATTTAAATAATCAGAGTTACAGTCCGGGATTCCGGGCTGTATTCTCACGAATTCAGGGAGGTACATACGTTGATTGAGGTAACGAATCTGACGAAGAAATACGGTAAGCATACCGCAGTAGATCATCTGTCTTTTCGTGTAGAAAAGGGGCAAATCTACGGATTCCTGGGACCAAATGGTGCCGGTAAATCTACGACAATGAACATTATTACAGGCTATCTGGCACCCAGCCAGGGTACTGTGATCGTAAATGGAAAGGATATTCAGAAGGAGCCGGAAGAGGCCAAGAAATGCATTGGTTATCTGCCGGAACTTCCGCCTGTATATGCAGATATGACGGTGGAAGAATATCTGCGTTTTGCGGCAGAATTAAAGAAGATTCCTAAGGCACAGAGAGCTGAGCAGGTAGCAAAAGTCATGGAAATGACACGGATTACCGACATGAAGAAGCGTCTGATCCGTAACCTTTCCAAAGGTTATAAGCAGAGAGTAGGACTGGCTCAGGCCATTCTGGGAGACCCGGAAGTCATCATCCTGGATGAGCCGACCGTAGGACTGGATCCGAAACAGATCATCGAAATTCGTGACCTGATCCGCAGCCTTGGAAAGAATCATACAGTAATTTTGAGTTCTCATATTTTGTCTGAAGTCAGTGCAGTGTGCGACCATATCATGATCATTTCTCATGGAAAACTGGTGGCAAGCGATTCACCGGAAGGACTGCAGAATCTGATGAGCGGTTCCGGCTGGCTGGAACTGGAAGTAAAGGGAAATTGGGAAAAGATTCAGACTGTCATTTCCACAGTAGAAGGTGTCAAGGATGTGGAAAACTGTGGAGAAAAAGAGGGTGGAAGTGTAAAAGTCCATGTAACTTCTGCAGAAAAAACAGATATCAGAGAGGCTGTTTTCTATGCACTTGCTGAAGCAAAACTGCCTATATTATTTATGCAGTACTCCGAGAAATCTCTGGAAGATATCTTCCTTGAACTGACCGGAGACAACGCACAGGAAACTGCTTCATCAGAGGATGAAGAAGCAATGGAAACCGGGGACACTACAGAAACCCAGGATGCAGAAGAGACAGAAGATGCTGCCGGACAGGATTCTGCAGAAGCCGGAAAGGAGGAGAAATAAATGTTTGCGATTTATAAAAAAGAATTAAGATCATACTTCAACTCCTTTATCGGATTTCTGTTTATAGGAGTGACCCTGTTCTTCCAGGGACTTTATTATACTGTTTATAACCTGTTGTATGGTTATCCGTACTATTCTTATGTAGTCAGCAGTACGGTATTCCTGTTTCTGATCAGTATCCCTATTCTGACCATGCGCATTTTGTCAGAAGAACGTCACAATAAGACAGATCAGCTGATCCTTACGGCACCGGTATCTGTAGGCGGAATTGTTATGGGCAAATTCCTGGCACTGACCACGATTTTTGCTATTCCGACCCTGATTTCCTGCATATATCCGCTGATCCTGACGAAATTCGGAACCGTGCCTCTGGGACATTGCTATCTGGCACTCCTGGCATTTTTCCTGTATGGTATAGCATGTATCGCCATCTGTATACTGATATCTTCCGTGACAGAGAGCCAGGTGATCGCAGCAGTCTTAAGCTTCGGTATCCTGTTTTTAGGATATATGATGAGCTCTATCTGCTCCATCATTTCCTCTTCAGGAAATCTGCTGACGAATATTCTGAACTTATTTGATATGTACACACCTTTTGCGGAGCTGCTGAACGGAACCCTGAATCTGGACTCTGTGGTTTACTTCCTGTCATTGACCGTACTGGCACTTTTCCTGACGGTTCAATCTATTCAGAAGAGACGTTACAGTATCTCTGTGAAACAGTTAAGCCTGGGTGCTTACAGTACCGGTATGATAGCCATCGTAGTGGCCATCGTTGCAGTTGTCAATGTAATCCTGGGTGAGCTTCCCAGCACCTGGACTTCTATAGATATGACAGCTGAGAAGTTATATTCTCTTACCGACCAGACCAAAGAGTATTTGAAGAACATGACCGAAGACGTAACTATTTACGTTATGGTCAATGAGGACAGTCAGGATGCTACACTGGGACAGACGCTGCAGAAATACGATGATCTGTCTGAGCATATTACCGTACAATATGTGGATCCCACTGTAAACCCCAGCTTCCACACTCAGTATACGGACAGCAGCATCAGCATGAGCAGCCTGATCGTTGTCAGCGATAAACGCAGTAAGGTCATTGATTACAGCGATATTTATGAGAGCAGCTTTGACTATGAGACATACACCAGTACCACTACCGGTTACGATGGAGAAGGTCAGATCACGAGTGCTCTGGACTATGTAACTAACGATAATATGCCTCAGATGTACATGACAGAAGGTCATGGAGAACTGACATTGAGTACTACCTTTACCTCCGGTCTGACCAAGGAAAATGTGGAATACGAAACCATCAATCTGATGGATTATGAGGCAGTTCCCGAGGACGCTTCCAGCCTGTTCATCAATGCACCGAGCAGTGATTTTAACAGTGATGATAAAGACAAAGTAATCGAATATCTGGAGCGCGGCGGCAATGTGGTTGTAGTACTTCCTTACGTTGATGAAGAGATGCCGAATCTGGAAGAGATTCTTTCTTATATGGGCCTTACAGTTGCAGACGGACTTGTAGTGGAGCAGAATAAGCAGAATTATTATCAGAATCCTTTCTATCTGCTGCCTGATATGAGTTACAGTACTTACACCGCCGGCGTAAACAACAATTATTATGTATTTGCTCCTTTCTCCAGAGGTATTCAGATTGTAGATGAGGAAGCAGAAGGCATGAGTTATTCTTCCTTCATGACCACCTCCGATGATGCATTTTCCAAGACAGAGCTGACAGATGCTTCTAATGTATCAAAGGGAGAAAACGACATTGACGGACCTTTCGGTATCGGTGTGGAAGCCGTAAAGGAAATCAGTGCCGCAACGGAAGAAGGTTCTACGGTTACTGCAGAGGCTACTTTGATCGTTATCGGATGTGAGGATTTCTTCACGGATAATGCAAGCCTGATGGTAAGCGGCGCTAACCAGATGATCTTCAACAACATTATGGGAAGCTTCTCTGATCATGAAGTCAGTGTATCCATCCCGGTAAAATCTTATGAGATATCTGCCCTGATGGTATCCCAGGTGAATATTGTGACAATCGGTCTTATTGTTACCGTAGTGCTGCCTCTTGGTTGTCTGATCGTAGGCTTTATCATCTGGTTCAGAAGGAGGAAACGTTAATGAAGAAACAGAAAGGTCAATTGATTATCATGCTGGCAGTTTTGCTGGTACTTGGGGTGGGATATCTGGCATTGCGCCAATATAATAAAGTTCAGAGCGAAAAAGAACCGGAAGTAGAAGGCGATGTTCTGATAACGCTGGAAAAGGACGATATCATCCGATTTTCTTTTGACTATCAAGGCACAGATTACACTTATGAAAAAGAAGACGGAACATGGTATTATGCAGATGACCGCTCCTTAACTCTGACACAGACCAGACTGAATACGATGGCCGGCAGAGTGGCAGGACTGACTGCTGACAATACCATAACCGGTGTGACAGATTTTGCCCAGTACGGACTGGATGAGCCGTTCAAGACCATCACTTTCGAGACTGCTTCGGAAAGCTACACCTTCAATGTCGGCGATTATAACGATATGGCAAGTGTGTACTATATCTGTGAGCCGGACAGCGACACTGTTTATACCGTATCTTCCATTATGGTTACACAGTTTAACTTTGATGTAGAAGATATTGCGGAGGAAGAAGAAAGTACCGAGATCACAGAAGAGACGGAAGCTGAGAGTGAAGAGACGGAAGTCACTGAAACCGAAAGCGAAACAGTTGAGATCGAAGGTTCAGAAGAGACAGGCACAAAAGAATAATTCACAACATAGACGGGCGCCCTTTTGACGGGGCGCCTTTGTCACGTCTGTGGCCTTCATGAATATAATATAGAGATGACGCTTAAAAGAGAGTTACTATGTACATGAAAACCTTATTTTCCCAGAACCAGCGCGAGGAAGTGCCTTCCACCATGCTGCCTGCGCAGGAAGAAGGGGAGGCAGCTTCACAGGGCGGCATGCAGAATGCCAACGAACCCATGAATGTCAACAATCAGGAAAATCGTCCTGTGACGCCCCTTCCCAATCCCGGAGAAGGCGGTGCGGCATTTCCCGGCACCACAACTCCGGGAGTCACGATTCCGGGCATCATGCTCCCCGGAACCGGCCAGAATAATCAAAACAATCAAAATAATCAGAGCAATCAAACCAACCGTCCCGTCACACCGTTGCCCAATCCGGGAGAAGGCGGACCGGTATTTCCCGGGCAGGGAACAGGAGCAGGAATGGGCACGGGCACGAGCACGGGAACAGGTACCGGCGGATTCAATATTCCTGCCATCATCGGAACTATTATCACATCGTTCCCCAAACCCAATGCACCCTGCCGATTCTGTGCCAACCAGAACCAGACCTACGGCAATGTCCGTTTCCTGAATGCAGCCAGCGGCTACAATCCTTTCAGGGTCTATGTAAATGACCAGCTGTTTGTATCCCAGCTGAATTTCTCAGAGCTGACCTCCTATGAAAAAGTTCCCAGCGGCTATCAGATCGTGACAGTAATGGGGGATAATCAGTATATTTATATTCAGAAGCCCATCATGATGCCTAAAGATGGTTCCATAACCGTGGCCATCTGTAATACAGAGAATGGCATCGATCTGTTTGCCATATCCGACAGCTCCTGTGCCAAGAGTAATTATCTCTCCTGCATGAGAGTCTGCAACCTGTCCTTCAACAGCGGGCCATTGAGTGTGATCGTGGGAAATAACGACCTGCGGTTTATGAACGTAAATTATCAGGAAGTAACGAATTTCAGAGTTCTTTCGCCTGCAAATTATATTTTCTATGTCATGAACGGCAACCGCAATATTATCCTGTCCTCCAGCGTTGATGTGAAAATGGATGTGAGCTATACTATGTACCTGTTTAACTGGAATATTTCTTCACCGGATGCGATTACAGTGATGATTGTGGAAGAGCATTGATAAAGCGTGAAAGTTTGGCGACATGCTGAACAAAATGTGAAAGTGGATAAAGATGAGTGTCCTTATGGCGTTTGTTAAGCTGTAAGGACACTTGTTTTTATGTTATAAGGGAAATAATGTGATGCAGAAGGGATAAAGCAGATACTGCCATAGCTGCTGTCAAAGTAACTGCCATTATATTGTGATAAACTTTCTGCGAAAGAATATCCCACATTTCACAAATTCTGCCTTCTTTTTCACTCCTTGCTCCGATAATAAGCTTTCTTTCCTTTTCTGTAACCCAAAATGCCATTTTCCCCTCCCGATTCTGCCCAAACGACTCCCTGTCCGCTCAGTTCATTTTGCTTCCCTGTAAGCCGTAGGAGTGATCCCATCCAGCCTTCTGAACAGACGTATCAACGCAATACTGTTATTACAGCATATTTGAATCAGAGGAGGATACGGACTGGTGGCGATGTGTGTCCAAATTGTCTGATGCCGGCTTCGTTCATTGCATAGAGCCTGATGAAAGGCTGGGCCGTTGGATCAAAGAAAATGTCATGAGTGTGATCCGTAAGCCATTGGATGAGTGGATCGGGCCATGGTTCAGAACGCGCACCACACCACCCAAAGGTACTCTGGAAACCTCCCATGTCTGTGTTGCGGTTGTAAATGCTGTGGATATGAATGAATCGCTTTTTACACAGGAAGAGATGGAAGAGATCAAAACTGCTTTGAGAGAAAAGGGACTGATGTTATGCCAAAACTGGATGCATAACGCATACCCGGCATCTTCTCATATCAATAACTGGTTTACAGTCTTACTGACCGGTATCACAGCTGTTTGCGCTTTCCTGGATGAAGAGGAAGCATTTGATAGAATCGCAGAGATGTATGACTATGCCGCCCGCCTTTTCAATAAAGACAGCTATGGTGAAACGCTGGGATACTGGAGTTATGCGGCTGTGAATATGGTGAAGGTCCGTGAATATGCCACACGATATAAAGCGGGATTAGGGGAGAAAATGGATACTGCAGCATATTCCCGATCTGTCCCGTGGGCAGTATCAGGCTATTTATACAACAAGAAACTGAAGGGCTGGGAGGATCCGCAATATCCGCTGTGTCTGAATTTCGGAGACAGCGCATACATCAGAAGGATGCATGCCGGTCTGTTGTTAAATATTGCCGTTACAGAAAAGGAGAAAGCACCTGAAATTGCAGGCATGGCCAGATGGCTCTTTGAAGAACAGTACGGGGAAAATATGCTGGTCTTTAAAGATGTGGAATTGGGGAACATGGAATCTTTGGATTTTTGGAGCTTATTGTATTATGTGAATGCTTCAGAACCAATCTCACCGGTAAGCGCAAACCTGCCCAGGGCAATGTCATTTGAAACGGGAAATGTGATCATGCGGGACAGCTGGCAGGATACCGAAACGATATTAGGTATTCAGGGCGGTTATGAGCCCCTTTGCGTCAGCTCCCATCGTCATGAAGACTTGAACAGTTTTATTCTGGTTCATAAGCAGGAACCTTTCTTTATCGATCCGGGACATTGCTGTTATCGCCTGGAACAGAGCAGGATTGCCAGGGAAACCGGCTCTCATAATACCTGGCAGTTTGAGATAGATGGACGGCTTTTGGGCCAGAAGCAGGTGTCCGGCTGTTTTGTTGATGTGAAAGAGCCTTTATGCAGAAAGCTGGATTTTATAACGGAATCCGGAATGGTAAGATATTCCTCAGATGCTGCCGGCGCCTATGGAGCGATTGCACGAAAGGCTGTCAGAACTTATATGATGGTGTCGGCTAATCTCATTGTGATCAGGGATGATGTAGAGACCAATGAAGAGATCCGTCTGCATACAAACTTTCATGTAAATAACAGTGATAATGCGCTGCGATATCATGCAGACACATCGGAGAATGGGGTTACACTTTTCCGTAATCGTGCCGGTGTTAAGCTGCAGCAGTTATGGTGTTGGGCTGATGGAGAGGAAAGCAGCCAACAGCTGAGCAATACATGGGGCATCATGCATGTAAACTATCACCTGATGCCCAACCACAAATGTCAGGGAACAGAGGGAAGTACCGTTGTATACAACTATAAATCGGCTGCTCCCGCCAAAGCACACACCAATGTTTATGCAATCATTTTAACGCAAGCACAGGAACTTGACACTTGGAAAGTAGAGAAACACAAGGATCGCATAAGCATTTACAACAGTGAGCAGCAGTTTGAGATTTTTTCCGATTTACAAACGACAAACGTGAAAACAGGAAGCTTGTGTTAAGCATCGATAAGGATTCCTCTTGCTTTTAATTCTGTTTTGATCAGTGATAATACTTTTTCGGATGGGGCTGCAATGGTATGATAATGGCAGTCACCTGTAAGCACCTTCAATGGCCTGGAGGTGCTTACTTTCATTTTACGGCAAAATTCCCGGGCGTCTTCCATATCGTTGATGATCAGATCCGCACGAATCTGCCCGTAGAGATCGTGATCCACGAAGACGTCCAGCATGCGGCCGCCGTATTCTACGATAGATTCCATCTCTTCTATGGTCTGCTCTTCAGTGTGCCGGGTCATGATCACACAGGTACAGCCGGTTCCCCTGGTAAGAGGCTGGTAGAAAATGTAGCCTTTATTGGTAGAGAGAATCTCCTGATTTTCCGCCCGCAAAAGGGCAATATCCTGAACAATGACCTGGCGGCTGACACCGAATCTGCGGGCCAGGTCTGTGCCGCTTACGGCTTCCGTCTGTGTGCTCAGATATGCAATGATTTCTTTTCTTCTGGTATTTGAATCGGCTGTCATAGTTAACTCCTTTCTCTTGCGTACAAGCCATTCTTATAGTATCATATCTATCAGGAAATAGCAAAAATCATTCCTAATAACTTTCTAAATTTTTTCTGAAGTTTTACTGGAAAAGTAAGAGATTTCGGGGTATGATAGAAGAAAATCAGTAATAATAAAGAGGCTTGGTTCAGAGAGAGGTAAGGATGAAGAATTATAAGGAACTGTATCTTGCAGGTGAGATTGAGTTTGAAGCGATTGATGACTACAGTTATGAATGGGGCATGAGTGATGATGAGCGTACCCTTGCCCAGTATCTGGGGCTGAATGCGGAAGAAGAGGATGCCTGGGTAAGCATCGGGGAGGATGCTCTGCGGGAAATGTTGGATCAGCAGAAGAGGTAGTATGTATGAAGATAGAAAGAATTGATGATAAGACTGTAAAGTGCTTCATCAGTAATGAAGAACTGGCGGAGTTTGAACTCAGTTATAAAGATTTTCTGTTTCGAAGTGAAAAAGCGAAAGAGATCGTAGAAGAAATCATCATGCAGGCGAAGGAGGAGGTGGGATATCAGCCCCCGAAATATGCTTTTGATTTATCCGTCATGATGATGCCTGATCAGGGAATGATTCTGACTTTTTCGGAGAAAGAAACGAATCTGGCGGATGTACTCTCTGATGAGCGTATGGAAGCTTTATTAGGTGCCTTTGCCAAGGCTGCCGGTGAGATAGCGGCTGTCGAAAGCAAGCCGGAAGATGATGAGGCGATGGACCGGAATACAGGGGATAGTAATGCCCGGACCCGTGAGAATGGATCGGATGCAGAGAAAACGATGAATAAGCAGCCTACATTCGCAGTGTTTGCCTTTCGGAATATATGGGATATTTGCCAATATGCTGCAGCGTTGCCGTCTAATCTGAGGATAAAAAGTATCCTTTATGAGATGAACGGTACATACTATCTGTATCTGGATAAGGGAACGGCTTCCTATGAGCGATACAGCCGCGCCTGTATCCATGCCATGGAATTCGGAACACTCTATACAGCAGAGAATAACAGGGTGGAATATCTGAAAGAACATGCAGACTGCCTGATCGCAGATCATGCGGTGAAGAAGCTGAGAATGGATAATACCGGGAAAGATAAATAAATGGTATTATTTTGATTTGTTTGGATAAAATAAAGAAGACTGAAAATATCCTCTTGGAGACAGTAAACTGATGGCTGTACCAGGAGGATTTCATTTAGGAGGCACCGAAACGTGATTTATACAGTAACTTTTAATCCGTCTTTAGATTATATTGTCACAGTGAAAGATTTTGCCTTGGGAAAGACGAACCGCACGGTGACAGAACAGATGCTTCCCGGCGGAAAGGGGATTAATGTCTCCACAGTCCTTGCCAATCTGGGGATAGAAAGCACAGCGCTGGGATTTGTGGCAGGTTTTACCGGAGAAGAGATTGTAAAACGTGTTCAGAACCTGGGTTTTGCATGTGAATTCATTCAGGTGCCGGAGGGATTTTCCAGAATTAATATCAAGATGAAAGATTTCGACGGGACGGAGATCAACGGAAAAGGACCGGTCATTGGGGACGAACAGATGGAACAGCTTTTTCGCAGGCTGGACAAGTTAAAAGAGGGCGATATGCTGGTACTGGCCGGAAGCATTCCGGCGGGCATGTCTAAATCTCTTTATGGGGATATTATGAACAGGCTGTCTGCAAAAGGTATCCTTTTCGTGGTGGATGCTACCGGAGAACTGCTTCTGAATGTACTGGAATATCATCCTTTTCTGATAAAGCCTAACAATCACGAACTGGGAGAGATTTTCGGGGTTAAGCTTGAGACAAGAGAAGAGGTCGTACCTTATGCCCGAAAGCTGCAGGAGAGAGGTGCCCGCAACGTACTGGTGTCCATGGCAGGACAGGGAGCGGTACTGGCAGATGAAAACGGTGAGGTACACATGCTGCCTGCGCCTAAGGGAAAGCTTGTCAATGCAGTAGGGGCAGGGGACTCTATGGTAGCAGGTTTCCTGGCCGGATGGATACAGAAGAAAAATTATCTTCATGCTTTCAAGATGGGAATTGCAGCGGGGAGTGCCAGTGCATTCTCCAAACTCCTTGCTACGGAAGCGGAGATTAAAAGCGTATATGATTCTTTGGCGTAACAGATGTTAAGCAGCGCGATGACGCAGAAATGAGGCCCGTGATGAGAATAACGGATTTGCTGGATAAGAGGAGTATTGCTCTGGACGCAGCCCCTGCTTCCAAATCGGAAGCTCTGGACCAGGCGGTAGCTCTGATGGCCAGAAGCGGCAAACTCAATGATGAAGAAGCTTATCGAAAGCAGGTATACTTAAGAGAAGAAGAGGGCACCACAGGAATCGGGGAAGGGATTGCCATTCCGCATGGTAAAGGAAAATCCGTAATCAGGCCGGGCCTGGCAGCCATGGTAGTAAAAAAGGGTGTAGACTTTGATTCTCTGGACGGCGAGCCTGTACACCTGATCTTTTTGATCGCGGCGCCTGATACCAGGGACAATATTCATCTGGATGTACTGAGTAAGCTCTCCGTATTGCTGATGGATGAGGAATTTACGGCGAAACTGAAGAAGGCTGCTACGGCAGAGGAATTTCTGGAGATTATTGATAGGGCGGATACAGAGGACGCCGATCAGGATGAACAGATTGAAAAGCCTGTAAAGTCTGATTCTGTGGGGCAATCTCAGGTCTCTTACAACGTATCTTCAGATCAAAAGGGGTATCGGATTCTGGCAGTGACGTCCTGTCCTACGGGAATCGCCCACACCTATATGGCAGCCGAGGGCCTGCAGAAAGCAGCCAAGGCAAAGAACTGTTCCATTAAGGTGGAGACAAGAGGCTCCGGAGGTGCCAAGAATGTTTTGACCGACAGGGAGATAGCGGAGGCAGACTGCATCATCGTGGCAGCAGATGCCAAAGTTCCCATGGAGAGGTTTCATGGGAAGAAGCTGATCGAGTGCCAGGTATCTGACGGCATCAGCAAGGCGGAGCAGCTGGTGGAAAGAGCCATGAACGGAGACGCCGCTGTCTATCAGGCAGATGTTTCAGCAGAAAAAAAGCAGGAGAAGCCTTCCGGCAGTACAGGTCACAGGATTTATATGCAGTTGATGAACGGGGTATCCCACATGCTTCCCTTCGTGGTGGGCGGCGGAATTCTGATCGCGCTGGCATTTCTCATAGATGGCTTCAGCATTGATATCAATATGCTTTCACCCGAAGAAAGAGCTAACTTCGGCAGCATCACGCCGGCAGCTGCAGCGCTTAAAGGAATCGGCGATATCGCCTTCGGGTTTATGCTTCCTGTTCTGGCGGGCTTTATTGCCATGGCTATCGGTGATCGCCCCGGCCTGGCGCTGGGATTTGCAGGCGGTATGATTGCAGCTCAGGGTAAGTCCGGTTTCCTGGGAGCGTTGATAGCCGGTTTTCTGGCAGGATATATCATCCTGTTTTTGCACAAAATATTTGACAGGCTTCCTGAGGCAATCGAGAAAATTGCTCCGGTGCTCCTGTATCCTCTGATCGGTATTCTGTTAGTCGGACTTATCATGATATATGTGGTAGAACCGCCAATCGGGGCATTGAATACAGCACTGAATACGGCGCTGACGAATATGAGCGGCACCAGTAAGATTCTTTTGGGTGTTATTGTGGCCGGTATGATGGCCATTGACATGGGAGGTCCTTTCAACAAAGCAGCCTACGTCTTCGGCACCGCATCCATTGCGGCAGGCAATTACGATATCATGGCGGCCGTTATGATCGGCGGCATGGTTCCGCCCTGTGCCATTGCCCTGTCCACATTGCTTTTCAAAAATAAATTCACCAAAGAAGAAAGAGAATCCGGCCCTGTCAATTTTATCATGGGACTGGCATTTATTACGGAAGGAGCCATTCCCTTTGCTGCCTCGGATCCGCTGCGCGTGCTGCCGGCCTGTATGATCGGCTCCGCCCTGGCAGGAGCATTGTCTATAGCCTTTGGCTGTACCCTGATGGCCCCTCACGGAGGCATCTTTGTATTTCCGGTGGTTGGAAATCCGTGGATGTATCTGGCGGCACTTGTCATCGGTACCGCAGTCGGTGCGCTGCTGTTGGGGATTTTCAAGAAAAAAGTCGCAGAAGCCTGAGAAAAGTGTTAAGATGAAAGAGAGGAATCATTGTGAAAACGTTTCAATATATCATTACAGATGCAGAAGGTATTCATGCCCGCCCCGCAGGGGAACTGGTGAAGGAAGCCAAGAAATTTGCTTCCGGCGTAAAGATTACAAAAGGTGATAAAACGGCAGACGCTAAGAAGATTTTCGGGCTGATGGGTCTGGGAGTGAAGCAGGGAGAAGAGATTCAGGTACAGATTGAAGGCGAGGATGAGGAGCAGGCAGCGGCTGCGCTGGAAGCATTCCTGAAAGCCAATCTTTAAGAAATACGGCTGGCTGAAGAAATGGTTTTATTTTGAAAAATGCCTTTTAAATAGGAGAAGTTATCATGCAGAGATATCAGGGAAAGGGTGTATTTGGCGGAATCGCCATCGGCAAAATTCATATCTACGCAAAAGGTGAGCAGCAGGTGAAGCGCTACAAGATCACAGATACCCGGGCAGAGCTGGAACGGTTTCAGGCAGCACGCCATAAGGCTGTGGAGCAGCTTGAATTGCTGCATGAAAAGGCTGTAAAAGAGGTGGGAAAGGCCAATGCGGCGATTTTTGAAATTCACCAGATGATGCTTATGGATGACGATTATCAGGAGTCCATTGAAAATATCATTACAACCCAACAGGTCAATGCAGAATATGCGGTGGCTGTCACCAGTGATAACTTTGCGGCTATGTTTGCATCCATGGAAGATGAATATATGAGAGGCCGCGGAGCCGATGTGAAAGATATATCGGAGCGTGTGCTGACGATTCTGATGGGGCGGGATAAGGCGGCCGTCCTTACAGAGGAACCTGTGATCATCGTGGCAGATGATCTGGCGCCCAGCGAGACCGTGCAGCTGGATAAGGACAAAGTACTTTCTTTCGTTACGGTACATGGCTCTGCCAATTCCCATACGGCCATTCTGGCAAGGACTATGAGTATTCCGGCGCTGATCGGCACTCCGGTTCCGCTGGATGCATCTATAGACGGGCATCCGGCAGTGGTAGATGGCAACAACGGCTGCATCTATGTGGACCCGGATGAAGAGACTTTAAGCATCATGGAAGGAAAGCTGGCTCAGGAAAGAGAGAAGAAAGAATTGCTTTTGACCTTAAAGGGAAAGGAAAGCATCACACTGAGCGGGCAGAAAGTATCCCTTTATGCCAATGTAGGCAGCCTGGCAGATTTGTCCCGGGCGCTTGATAATGATGCAGAAGGAATCGGCCTTTTCCGCAGCGAATTCCTGTATTTGGAGAAAGAGAACTATCCCACCGAGGAAGAGCAGTTTGCCGTATACAAGGCGGCAGTAGAGATCATGGCCGGGAAACAGGTCATCATCCGCACCCTGGATATCGGCGCCGACAAGCAGGCAGATTATTTTCAGCTTTCCAAAGAGGAGAATCCCGCCATGGGCTGTCGTGCTATCCGTATCTGCCTGACCAGACCGGAGGTTTTCAAGACCCAGCTGCGTGCCCTGTTCAGAGCCGGTGCTTACGGTAAGCTTGCCATCATGTATCCCATGATCACTTCCGTAAAGGAAGTCAGACAGATCAAGGCAATTGCAGAGGAAGTAAAGAAAGAACTTACCGAAAAAGGGATTCCGTTCGGTGATGTGGAGCAGGGGATTATGATCGAGACGCCTGCGGCAGCAATCACCAGTGACTTACTGGCCGGGGAAGTAGACTTTTTCAGCATCGGAACCAACGATCTCACCCAGTATCTTCTGGCTATCGACAGGCAGAATGAAGAGCTGGAGCAGTTTTTTGATGCTCATCACCCGGCGGTGCTGCGCATGATTGCGATGACGGTGGAAAATGCTCACAACGCAGGTATCTGGTGTGGTATCTGCGGGGAACTGGCTGCAGATACCACGCTGACAGAACAGTTTCTCAAGATGGGTGTGGATGAACTTTCTGTGTCACCCGGAAATGTGCTGGGACTTAAGAAGGTGATCCGGGAGACGAAATAGTAAGGCCGAGATCCGAAATGGAAGGGCAGAGAGCTCCGGTTATCCCCCGTTCTTCTTCAGAGAAATGGGAGTTATCCCCAGATATTGCTTGAATAACCTAGAAAAATAATTGTAATTATCGAATCCCAGATATGTGGAAATGTCCGTCAGGGACATTTCCCCGTTTAGGATAAGTTCTTTTGCCAGCAGCATCTTGCGTTCGTTGACATAATCCGTCAATGTTTTTCCCATTTCTTTTTTGAAAATGTAAGAAGTATATTCTCTGGAAAGATTTACATAAGAGCACATTACCTGCAAAGTAAGCTTTTCGGTGATGTGTTCTTCGATGTAATTCAAGATTTTGACAACATGCTCATTGCTGCACTTTAAAGAAGCAACATCCAATAGCTCATAGAGCATGAAATTGAGCATATTGGCGCACTTTTCCCTGGAATGGTAGGTGGCAGAGAGGTGGCTGGGCGGATAGACAGTCAGAAGCTTCTTGATATTGGAAGTAATGCATTTGGGCATATAGTTATCGAAAGGAAAGCTGACATCGGGAAAGGAATGGAAATTAAAGCTGACAAAATGTACGGTGTCAGTTCCTGCATCCCGTGCACGCAATGTCCCCGGTGGTAAGAAAAGTGCATCATTTTTCTCCAGGACGATGCGCTTTCTATCCGCATAGTACACCAGCTTCCCATCCAGCACAAAAGTAAAGTCATAATAGTCAATTTTATTCGGCAGTATCCGACCACACTTTTTAAGTGTCACATTACAATAATGAAGTAATTCGCTTACAAGATAATATTCCATAAAATGACTCCTTAAAATTCTGCAAAAATCAGTATAACTTGCTAATCGCGTTCATTGTCTCTCCAAACAGCTAATATTATAATAATCATACCATGGAAATGGAAACTGTCAATGTACTTGATACAACATAATCAGCTTAATTTTATGTAAGGATACCAGGGCCAAAAGGTTAGGTCGGAAGGGAGATTCATATGAAAGCATTATTATTGGGAGATGTGTCGCCGACAGCGCTTACCAACCCCTTATTTGAAAAGAAGGACGTTGCCGCATTATTCTCAGATGCAGCCACTATTTTTGAAGGAAATGATATAAACTTTATAAATCTGGAGTGTGCGCTGACGGACAGTGACAAAGATATCGAAAAGTTCGGTCCGCCTCTTAAGGGGACTGTAAATACCGCCGAGACCTTGAAAATGGTTGGGGTAAATTATTGTGGTCTCAGCAACAACCATGTCTTTGACTATGGCGTGCAGGGAATGAAGGATACTTTTCGGGCGCTGGATCAGGCTGGGATTACCTACACCGGTTTTGGCAAAGATTACGAGGACTCCAGAAAGAATCTTGTGATTACAGACGGAGAGGAAAAAGTATGTATTATCGCTGTGTGTGAGCATGAGTATTCTTATGCACTGGAAGACCGCATGGGCAGCAGACCTTTTGACGAGTATGATACCATAGAAGACATCCGCAGGGCGAAGGAAACATGTGACCGGGTAATTGTGATTTACCATGGGGGAAAAGAGCATTGCCGTTATCCGTCTCCCAGACTCCACAAGCTTTGCAGGGCCATGGTGAGAAACGGCGCGGACGTGGTGCTTTGCCAGCACAGCCACTGCATCGGCTGCTACGAGCAGTATGAGGGTGGTCATATTCTTTACGGACAGGGCAACTTCCACTTTATTAAACCGGTTTTGGCCAATCCTTCTCTTGTAAAGACGTGGAATAACTCGCTGGCAGTAAAATACGACACCAAAGAGAATCGCATGGAATTTATCCCTCTTGTGGTAAGCGGCAGCGGTATCGCACTGGCAAAAGGTCAGGAAAAGGATGAAATCATGGACAGCTTTTATCAGCGCAACCGGGAACTGATCTTGGGAGCATGGAAAGCGGGTTGGCATGATTTTTGTGAAAGCATGAAGGGACACTATCTCAATGTCATCAAAGAGGCCTGCATGGAAGGGGCAACCGAAGAGCAGTACAAGATGTTCGGTCATTTCCTGGACTGCGAGGCGCATACCGATGTGTGGAGAGAATTGTTCCCTTCGGCTAACCTGACTAATGAAAAGTAATACACAGTAATTTCTCTCGGGAAAAGGGGCGATTTCTGCTAAAGGGCAGGTTTTTCGGAGATTTTTCTAAGCAACAACAGACATACTGTAGTGATGTAAATGGTGGCCGTAATCCAGGCGCACTGGTCTGTCCAGCACACGGCAGTGTATCCGTAGCGAGGGATAAAAGTCATGCTGACCAATCCTCTGGTGATCATCTCCGTCACACCGGAAAATATGGCTCTTCCGGAATACCCAAGAGCCTGGGTGGTGAAACGGTTGGTATTAAGGATTGCCAATATCCAGAACAGATATCCCATGGCCCTCAGATATTGGGCTGATGCATTCAGGATAACGGCGTCTCCGCTTTCCAGAAACAGAGAGGCAAGGGGTCTCCCCAGGAAGATCATCACGCATCCGGCAATGACACCATAGACCAGAGAGAGAATAAGGCTGTCAATAACTCCTTTTTTTACACGACTGATGTGCCCGGCACCGTAGTTCTGGCTGACAAATGTGGCCAGCGCGGTGCCGAAAGCATCGTATGGACAGAGCAGGAACTGCTTGATCTTGGTGGCGGCAGTAAAGCCTGCAACATAGTCACTTCCCAGGGTATTATTATAGGTCTGCATGATCATGATGCCAATGGCAACGAAAGAATACTGAATCCCCATGGGAAGACCCACGCCTAGCAGCTTTCCGGTAATATTTGCAGAAAATTTACGTTCTTCCTTCACTGGAACCAGAATCCTCATACGTTTCAAAATATAAATCAGGCAGGCAAAGCCACTTAAAGCCTGAGAAGAAATGGTAGCTATGGCAGCTCCTGCCACGCCCCACTCAAGCACTGCAATACAGAACAGATCCAGGAAAATATTCAGTACCGTTGAGATGGCAAGGAACACAAAGGGTATTTTGCTGTTTCCGACTGCCCTCAGAAGAGAGGAAAGCATATTGTAAAGAATCGAAAAAGGAATCCCCAAAAAGATAACAAACAAATAACGGTATGCGTCATCATAGATGTCGGCGGGAGTGTGCAGTAAACCCATGATCTTATGGCAGAACAAAGTAGTAAACAGTGTCGCAGCCAAAGCCATTCCGGCTGCTAACAGTACGCTGTGATAAATATAACTTCTCATAGACTTATGGTCTCCGGCCCCGAATTTCTGGGCAACGGGAATGGCAAAGCCCACACAGCTGCCTATACAGAACTGCAGTACCAGAAGCTGTACGCTGCTGGATACGCCGACACTGGATAAGGCATCTGCCCCAAGCATTCTGCCTACGATAATAGCGTCAATCATATTATAAGTCTGCTGGAATAGATTTCCTAACAGAAGCGGGATCATAAAACGGGTGATCAGGACCAGAGGGCGGCCTGTGGTCATGTCTTTGGTGGAATTTGCGTGCATGGCAGTTCTCCTTACTTCCGGCTGCAGGCTTGTCACATTCGTGTCAGAAAGTCGCAGCTGTCTGAATACTATGGTGAAAAATCATCCCTATTTTATCATGGGAAATGTTTATTTACAATATTGCAAATCTTTCATTTGATCCGATGCAGGGAGATGCCGGCGGCAAGTAATAGTTTTTTAATAAAAGAAAAAGCTCAGAAATGTAACATTTCTGGGCTTTTTATAATCGATGCGACAGGATTCGAACCTGCGACCTCTACGTCCCGAACGTAGCGCTCTACCAAGCTGAGCCACGCATCGCTTTAGTAACATTAAGATAATACACAAATTTTGCAGCTTTGTCAAGAGGTTCTGATGAATTTACTTTGCTATTTAACCTTGGAAATTACAGAAGAAGTCCATTGAATTCATTTTATAAAACTGTTATACTACTGGAAAGGAAAGAGAGAGGAGCCAAAAGGCTCACAGAAAGAGAGATTATTAAAATCGGAGGATACATTATGAGTCAGGCGATTTGTACGTTGAAAAAGGGAGAAGGCCGCACCATCAAGGCCGGCGGCATGTGGGTATATGACAATGAGATAGATACTGTTATGGGAAGCTTTGAGAATGGTGATGTGGTCGCGGTCCATGATTTTGACGGCTATTTTCTGGGATATGGTTTTATCAACACAAAGTCTAAAATCACCATCCGCCTGCTCTCCAGAAAGAAAGATGCGGTAATTGATGAAGCTTTTATGGAGCAGAGGGTGAGGGATGCCTGGGAATATCGCAAGCAGACCATTGATACCTCCAGCTGTCGCCTGATTTTCGGAGAAGCGGATTTCCTGCCGGGAATTGTGATTGACAAATTTTCGGACGTGCTGGTAGTGGAGTCTCTGGCCCTTGGAATCGACAGATGGAAGCCGGTAATCGTGGAGGCATTAAAGAAAGTGTTGGCAGAAGACGGTATCGCCATTCGCGGTGTGTACGAGCGAAGCGATGCAAAGGTACGTCTTCAGGAAGGCATGGAGCGATATAAGGGATTTATCGGCGAACCCTTTGACACCAAGGTGGAGATCGTGGAAAACGGTGTTCACTATATGGTGGATGTAGAAGATGGCCAGAAAACCGGATTTTTCCTGGATCAGAAGAATAACAGAGCGGCAATTCACCGTTTCTGCAAAGATAAGAAAGTTCTGGACTGCTTTACCCACACCGGCTCCTTTGCACTGAATGCGGGAATTGCAGGCGCTAAGAGCGTGCTGGGCGTGGATGCTTCCGAGCTGGCTGTGGAGCAGGCCAGAGAAAATGCCAGACTAAATGGGCTGGAAGATCGCGTACAGTTTACCTGTGCAGATGTCTTTGAATTACTTCCGGACCTTGAAAAGAAGGGCGAACAGTTCGATGTGGTCATTTTGGATCCTCCTGCTTTTACCAAGTCACGTAATTCTGTGAAAAATGCAGTAAAGGGCTATCGTGAGATCAATGTCAGAGGACTGAAACTGGTGAAAAACGGTGGATTTCTGGTAACATGCTCCTGCTCTCATTTTATGGAGCCGGATCTGTTTGCAAAGACCATCAGGGAAGCTGCCAACGGAGCACATAAGAGACTGCGTCAGGTGGAGTTTCGGACGCAGGCGTGTGACCATCCCATATTGTGGGCGGCGGATCAGTCTTATTATTTGAAGTTTTATATCTTCCAGGTGTGTGAGGATAGGTAGGAATATGGAAGAAACGTCTGCTGTGCGGTGTGTACGGCAGGCGTTTTATTGAATCAATTTTCCCGTTTAGTAAAATTCAACAAAAATTTTGAATCTTCTGAGTCATTTGTGCAAAATGCCCATAGGCATCTAATGAACAGAATCCTTTGAAAAATCGGCATTTTTGTTCAATGTAAGTCCGTTTTTAAACACTTGTGCAATTTCACGAACGCTATTTTTTCTACATCATTGCGTTCAAAAAGCACTTGCAAAATGTTATACCTATGTGCTATAACATGCTTATCAGCTTACCGGTATGTTCGGGATCAAACTGATCACTTGATCTCGTCTGAAATCAAAATCTACATAAGGAGATGTCCATGTCATTTTCGACAAAAGCCCCTTCTATTACTTTTACAACACCGTTGCAGAATGCCACTGGCAGAATGCCGTACACGCTTACCAATGACTATATGTTTCGCGCGATGTTACAGCGCAGTAAAGGGGCACTGAAAGGAATTGTATGTTCCATCACCGGTTTTAAACCGGAGCAAATTAAATCAGTAGAGATATTAAACCCCATCGAATTGGGCAAAAGTGTTGAAGCTAAGGATTTTATTCTGGATATCAGAGTACTGTTAAATGACGATACTGTGATTAATCTGGAAATGCAGGTGCTCAATCTTGGTAATTGGCCTGAACGCTCTCTGGGCTACCTATGCCGTTCCTTTGATAGCCTCAGCAGAGATCAGGACTATATAGAGACCAAGTCGGTAATTCAAGTATGCTTTCTCGACTTTACGCTGTTTCCGGAGACTCCGGAGTTTTTTGGTACATATATGGTTACAGTTCACTCGTCAGCTACGGGCAGGAAAAGCGCATGCTCGCATGCGGCTTTTCCTGCCCGGGGTGACGAAGGGAGCGCCGATTTATGAGCAAAGGTAGCCGCAAAGCGGCGAAAAGCGCCGCAGGCGCGACTTTGCGAATGGCGCGGAGTGAACAGTAACCATATATGTTCAAGAATGTAAAAAATAGTTTGATTTTTAGTGACAAACTGAAGCTTTTTGTGGTAGACTTAACTCGTATAGATATGGCTACGGAGGAGGATAAGGCTCAAGGAATTGATCACTGGGCCAGACTTTTCAAGGCAACTACATGGGAGGAGATCAAGATGCTTTCATCAAAGGATAGCTGCTTGGCAGAAGCAGCAGAAACAGCTTATCAGTTGAGTGCAGAAGAGACAATCCGGATGCAATGCGAGGCAAGAGAGGATTATTATAGGCAGCAGAGATATATCCAGAAGAAAATGAAACGTTTGGAAGAATTGGAACATTTAGAGGAGAAGAGTGACCAGCTGGAGAGAAATTATTTAGAACTGCAGAAGAATAATGCGGAACTGCAGCAGAGTAATGAGGAATTGCAGCAGAGTAATGAGGAATTGCAGCAAAGTAATGTGAAACTGCAGCAGAGTAATGCTGATAAAGAAGAAGCTTTGGCTGCCAGTCAGGAGGAAATTGCTCGCCTAAAAGCACAGATTGCTAAACTTCAGGAAAAAGGATTAACAGTTTAACCAGGCAATAGAGGAGATGGGAGAGATACATATGGATATCAGAATAATTCAATATGGTGATTATACTGCGGCAATCAATCTCAGCCGAGGGGCCAATTGCATCAGCCTGAGAAACAGAAAATATGATGCAGGCATTCTGCGTGAACCGGACTATTCGAAAGGATTGGACAACCCTTATCTGTACGGTATGCCGATTTTATTCCCTGTTAACAGGATCGCAGATGGAGAGTTCACCTTTGAAGGAAGAACTTATACATTCCCGATTAACGAGTCTCAGACAGGTTGTCATCTTCATGGTGAGTTACATAAGTATGAATTCGAGCCTCTGGAGGTAACATCAAATAAAATTGTCTGCGTTTACCGTGCAGAGCGGGAACATCCATATCTTTCATTCCCTCATGCTTTTGAAATCAGAATGGAATATGAGCTGCACAAGAGACAGAAAACAGGTCATGAAATGTGCCTTGATTCGGGTCTCTGTGCGTACACACGCAGGCCGTGATTTGAAGTCCGATTTCATAATCCGGAAGCATTCCTCAATCTCCCCAACGGTTGTGGTTGATTTTGGCAATGGCAGGAGGAGCATCTTCCAGATTGGTACAGACGGCATAGAAACCGTCATATTTCGCTTCTTCTTCCATAACGCCAAAGTCCAGTTCATAGATTTCCTTGTCGGCCACCTCCCCGTCTGCAGTCACCCCGGTTTTCTTGATGAAGCGTTTGCAGTCATTAGGATTGCGTTTTTTGAGGGAAAAGGTTACGATCAGTCTTTGTCCCAGCCCGTCTTCTTTTATCCACCGTTCTTTATAGAAAGTGGCGCCCCTAAGTTTTTCTACCAGTTTGTCATTCTCCTGTATTTTGTGGATGTTAAGGGTGACAGGGTTACCGTCTTTATCCGTCTCCTGTCCTTCCAGTGTCCACCGGAAGGTTCCAGGCACCATTCTTTCAGATGTTTTTTCAGCTTCTTTATGGACTGAGTCGTAAGAAAGGCTCTGTCCTGTTTATCATTAAATTTTCTGTTATCCTTGGAGGAAAGCCCTGCATCTGTACAGACAACGAATTTCGCATGTTTAAAATCTTCCATGATCTGTTTTTCCAAAGGGATCAGGGTTTTTTGTTCGCCTGTATTCCCCGGGTGGATGGAGAAGGCCAGAGGGATCCCGTCACCATCCATGAACAGCCCCATTTCCACGATAGGGTTCGGGCGGTGTTCCTTGGAAGAACCATACTGCTTCAGACCTTCCTCCTGCTCAATCTCGAAGAAGAAGTTGGTGCAATCATAGAAGAGGATCCGGTCATTCCTTTTCGAGACGGCTTTGCTGTTCTTATATAATTCGGACTGGATATAGGCATCCTTTTCACAGATAACGTCCAGCGCCCGGTAGACATGCTGGAGGATAAAAGAGGGCTGCTCCAGGAATTTTTGGGACACCTGAAAGGTATTGAGCTTGGAGGAGGGAAAGAGGATCCTGTTGTAAAGAAGACGGGAGAGGATGCTGTTAAGGTCATAAGTGAATTTATAGTCCTTGGAAATAGTGGAGCAGATCCTGTCAAGGCCAAGGAAGTAATAAAGCTGCTGCAGAAAGAGATAGCCACCATAAAAAAGCCGCTGTTTATCCTTAGGGAGGCATTGGGTCTCCAGCAGTTCTTTTTCGGTGCCGAGTTTTTCGACGGTAACAGTCCGCTGTTTTTTGCCTTCATAAACTGTTTTGGTGACATAAAGGGAAGCAGCATTTTTAGAACGTGATACTTTCAGTCGCAAATTTGACAAAAAATACAGGATTTATAGGCTTGAGTGAAAATGTAAATTCCACATGTAAAGTTAAATTCCATACTGAAGACTAAATTCTATATAAAAAGGATTTGACAACTGGTAATAAGTCCGTTAATGTAGAATTTAACCATCTTATAGTCAATAATTACGAAAAAAGAGTATGCAGTCGCTGACCTGTGGAAGGTGATCCTGCAAGACTAAGTTCCACACGCCTGTTGTTGCAGATATTAAGTTATGTTTGTCTCAGATTCGCAGATTTATCTATGGTTAATAAGGTGGTAAACAGGAGTAAAACTCCCTCTGAGCCTGTCAAGTGACTTTCACGGAATAACGGGGTCCCTGCCCCATTATTCCATGGTCCACTTGACAGGCTTGTTTTTCAGAGTATATCAGTTTCGCCGATCACGGGGAGCTGGATAGTCAGGAACATCACCAGCTGCTGATCTGCTTTGTGATGATACGCCGAAAAAAACGGTATGTAATGGCTGCATTAAATTTACGGGACGCTGCCCCGAACCCCGGCCTCAGCCGAAGGGCTGAATGTGATAACTTTTACTTTTTCATCAACTCTGGTGTGAGACAGACATCATCAGGAGCAACCTCCCAGATGCCAAGTGTATTCATAAGTGTTTCCGAAAGCATCATTTTAGCAAGGGAATAAGGAGTCATTCCACCCAGACTTTCTCTTGGAGCGCTGTTGATATGACTCATCATCCGGTCGATGTCATACTGGGAATAAAGGTCGAAAGAGGTTCCTTTCGGACAAATCTTACGGATATATTCATGATTTTTCTCACAATGCGGCTTCTGCCAGGAACACATGGGGTCACAGTAGTAAATGCTGGTACGGATCAGGTTATCCTGTCCACATTCAAGAGCATCCGGATGAGCGAATTCACCGCCTCTGTCAGTGAGGATCAGGGGAAAGGCGAGACAGAACTCAAGTATGGACATCTTATGTTCAAGACGGTCAAAGACAGCCTCTACCCGTTTGGCTTCTTTACTTTCCAGAAGGAAAGCAGCCATAAAAGAACAACAGTCAAAATGAAGGGTAAGAAGTACCTTATGGCTGCCTTCACAACCGACAACAGTATCCATTTCTACCACAGGGGTATCGGGATGTTCTTTCATGTATGTCTGGAAATCCTTAAAGGTACGACCTTCAAAGATACGGGTATCTTCAATCTCAGTTTTATGGACATTCCGAACCTTATAAGCTACTTTTTTAGGAAGGTCAATGTTCTTAACAGAGAGTGCCCCCTGTTCAATGTAATTGTAGATTGTCTTTTCAGAAAGTCCGATTTCAGGATGGTTCCTGATGATGGTATAAGGAGACTGCCCCTGCCGGATCAGGGGAGAAACCAGTTCATCAAGGATTTTGAGGTCTGTTTCGGAAATGTTGAGTCCTGTCCGGGATTCCACAAGAAGGGTTTTATATTCACGGAAAGCGGTAGTAGCCCTGTAATAATACTTGTCCAGATGACAATGACACTTTTTCGAACAGCCGTTGCAGACAAAAGGAGCCTTGTCCAACAGATCGCAGTGATAAGTTCTGGGAGTAAAGTCAGGACAGATGCGGTTACACAGATGGCAGCTGCGGCAGGAATTCGTACACAGAGGACTGCGGTCACCACAAAGATGTTTTTTCTTGCAGTTTGCGTATAAAGCACACTTGTTGCGGGGGTCATTGAAAGTATTATGGAGATTGAGAATGCGGTGCTTTTTAATCTCTTTGGAAACAGTAGAGGGATCTTTACCAATCTCTTCGGCAATCTTACGGAGAGAGATAGAAGCATCCAGTCTCTTTTCAATGGTGACTCTGTTATCCTGTGTCATATGTTTATTGTTACCCGGTATAGATTTTGACATAATATCCTCTTTCTACTGCAAATGAGAGAACGAATATCATAATAAAGCAAAATGGGATTTTGTGAAAGACTAAATTCCGGCACGAAGTAGAATTTAGTTTTTTATTTAAGGCGTCAAATAAAAGGGTGAAGTGAAAAGTTGAATTCCACTCTGAAAAGCACTTCGAAAAAGTGGAAAGTAGTTGTACAAAATCAGGATTAGCAAGGAAGATAATTATAAAAAGTACGTTGAAATGACTCCTTCGGAATGTTCTATGATAAAAAAC
>JBGVLR010000188.1:0-3378 GCA_045124375.1 Acetatifactor sp. | reverse complement strand
TCGGACACATAATCATGCATAATTGACAATAAGAAAATATCTATAGAACTGAAAGAAGGGATTTTATGGCAGTTGTCAACAATATCAAGGAAATCCGTGAGCAGAGAGGCATTTATCAGGATGATCTTGCTGCTGCAATCGGATACAGCACTAAAACTGTCTCATTGATGTTCTCCACTCTTTCGGTGAGCGTACCGATATGTCTCTGGACTTCACCAAATCCCTCAGATATGGTAACAACCTTCTCATTCTGCTGCTCCATGGCATGAATGGACTTCTGAACAACGGAAGCTGCTCCCTGGGCATTCTCATTCAGCTCGTTCACAATACTTGTAATCTGTTCTGTGGACTCTCTGGTCTCCTCTGCCAGATTACGGATCTGCTCTGCCACAACAGCAAAACCTTTTCCTGCTTCTCCGGCTCTGGCACTCTCAATAGACGCATTCAATGCCAGCAAATTCGTCTGACTGGACACAGCCAGAATTACCTCTGTAATCTGCTGTACTTCCTGCGCCTTTTTCTGTAATTCTTCCATAGACGCAGCAACCCGGTCATTCGTCTGGTTGATGGTGACAGCATCTGCCTGAATGGATTCGATCATCTTCATGTTATCTTCCAGAAGCTGTGCCGAACTGGTAACTGCCTCCACCATTACCTTCGTGTAATCTGCGGTCTCCGCAATATCATGGTTGATCTGCTGCGTCATCTCACTCTGTTCCTGCACATTTTCCACTGTAATCTGTGTCTTGCCGGAAATGTCCTCAATCGAATCATGCACAGCGCTGGCTGCACTCTGCAGGCTCTCCACCAGTTGGTTCGTATCCGCCACGCCCTTCTGCACGTTCTCGGAAATCTGCATCATATCCTTAAGCATCATGCCCTGCATCTCATGCTCATCCTGAACGGTTCCCAGCATGTCGCCTGTAAAGATTCTGGAGTATTTTGCTATCATATGCAGCACAATAATAATCGCAAGATGCACAATGATACTGGTCAGAGAAATGCTGTCTCCACCCAGCAACTGTCCGCTGACGCCCCATGCAATTGCTCGAATGAAGGTGGTTACAAGCATTGCATAAAACAAAATATTCTCAAATTTCTTATCGTTATATAATACGGTTGCTACAACCAGAGGGTATATGTAAAACGGCACCATAACATTGGTTCCTGCAACCATGAGGAAAAACCAACCCACAAAAAAGCTGGCAAGCATAACATACTTTAAATTCGGACTCTGCTTTTTCTTTGCAAACATTACCCAGTTGACAACCATACCAATGATCAGAACGATCAGCGGAAAAATTCCCAGTTTTCCAAAGCTTGTCTCTACGGTAAAGGTCTGTACTACAAGTGCCAGAATTAAAAACAACTCAATGAAAGTCATACTGATAATCATTACCTGGTTCAACTTGGCAATCCGGTTCTGTTCCTCACTGTAAATTCGTTTCTTTTCCATTCCTGTTCCCCCTATTCCTTAGCTGAAATCAAATACACAATTGAAACAGTTATATAAAAGGTATGATACATCAAGTCTGCTTTTTGTTCTAGTTTTTATTCCCACTATTTACTTGCACTCTAACACGATAACTTCAAGGCTGCCCAGCTTTAATGTATCCCCCGCTTTCTTTTCCTCCCGGTTCGACAGTACGATATTTTTTACCGGATAATGTAATTTCAATTCCACTGCCTCTTTCCCGAAATTGGCTGCCACCAGCATTCTTTTTTCTCCATCGACACGATAGTACGCCATTACCGTGTCGGTATCTTCGTATTCCGGCTCAAAAGCGCCATAAGTAAAGACCTCCCGGTATTCCGGTGCTTTCCGCACAGCCACTAGTCTGCGGTAATAATTCAGCACAGAGTCTGCGTCTTCTTCCTGCTTTTCCACATTGATCTCTGTATAGTTGGAATTGACTTTAAGCCAGGGGGTACCGGTTGTAAAGCCTGCATGTTCCCCGCTGTTCCACTGCATAGGCGTTCTTGCATTGTCGCGGCTCATCCGTCCACAGACCGTCAGTGCTTCCTCGTTGGAAAGTCCGGCCTCTCTTGCTGTGTGATACTGATCTTTGGTGCTGATATCATCAAACTCCTCTATGCTGTTCCACACCGCATTCTGCATACCAATCTCCTGCCCTTGATAGAGGAAGGGAATACCGCGGAGCAACACGCTCACCGTCCCAAGCATTTTTGTCCCGGCAGGAGTTCTCGCATAGTCCGGCAAAAAACGGGATACACCTCTTGGTTCATCATGATTTTCAATGATGTTTGCCTCGAATCCGCTCTTCTGCACTTTTTTCTGGGAATCAATCACAGTCTTTCTCCAGGTTTTAAAATCGATGGGCGGTGCATCATACCAGCCGTGCTCTCCGTCACTCAGAGAGTGGGCACTGAAATCAAAGATTGTAGAAAAATGTCCGTCTTCTCCGATAAACTGAGGCAGCTCTCCCTCCTTCATGTTAAAGACCTCTGCCACCGTAAATGCATCATACTTCTGGAACGTATTCTTTTTCAGATCTTCCAAAAATTCTCCCACGCCATCCACGCTCTCTACCATTTTCCAGCAGCTTGCCAGACCATCTGCACCATCCGGCTCAAAATCCGGGAACTCCAGATCCTTCTTGATGTTGATAATGGCATCAATCCGAAATCCAGCCAAACCCTTATCCAGCCACCAGTTCACCATGCTATACAATTCCTGGCGCAATTTCGGATTCTCCCAGTTTAAATCCGGCTGTTCTTTGGCAAACATGTGGAAATAATACTTATCCGTTCCCGGCACCGGCTCCCAACAGCTTCCACCAAAATAAGACCGGTAATTGCTGGGCGGGTTGCCGTCTTTTCCTTTTCGGAAATAGAAATAATCCGCATACTCTCCCTCCGGATCTGCCAGTGCCTTTTTGAACCACTCATGCTGATCGGAGCAGTGATTGATCACCAGATCCATAATAATAGACATATCCCGCTTCTTTGTCTCCGCCAACAGTTCATCGAACTCTTCCATAGTTCCGAATTCCTCTGCGATTGCGTAATAATCTGCAATGTCATATCCCTGATCTACAAATGGCGATTTGTAGATTGGAGAAAGCCAGATAATATCCACACCCAATTTCTTTAAATAATCCAGCTTGGAAATAATTCCCCGCAAATCCCCGATTCCGTCTCCGTTCGTATCGCAGAAGCTCTTGGGATAAATCTGATATGCCACCTTGTCATGCCACCATTTCTTTGTCATATGCTCTTACCTCGCTTTATATTGAATCTCTTTGTTTTATGTATTATACTGCTATTATAAATTGCTATTTCTAATTATTCTTGCATTATATTTGTTTGTCATAACACAAAACTGCTTTCACGAGAGGATTTTTATGATATGAAGAA
>JBGVLR010000187.1:0-105825 GCA_045124375.1 Acetatifactor sp. | reverse complement strand
ATTCCGGGGCCGAATACACCTGCCCCCTATTTCCCTTCATAGCAGATTGCTGATTCCAGACGATAGTCTTTGATTCTCTCGCGTCCGTTCAGCCCTGCAAGCTCTATCAAAACTACAACTCCTACCACTTCACCGCCAAGTTCCTCTACCAGCTTGATCATTGCTTCTGTGGTTCCTCCGGTAGCGATCAGATCATCCACGATCAGAACTTTCTGTCCCGGCTTAATGCTGTCCTTGTGCATCTCAATGGTAGCCTGACCATATTCCAGATCATAAGACATCTCAACCGTTTCACAGGGAAGTTTACCCTTTTTACGAATCAATACAAAGGGCTTCCTGTTATTATATGCAATCGGTGTTCCAAAAATAAATCCTCTGGACTCCGGACCAACTACTACATCATATTCCAGATCGGCAATCTTCTCCTGCATGGTATCAATAGCAAGGTGCAGTCCGTCTGCATCCTGCAGCACGCTGGTGACATCGCGGAAAATAATTCCTTTCTCCGGGAAATCCGGAATGCTTCTTACGTACTCTTCTAATTTTTTCATAATATCCTTCTTTCTACGGCGATTTCGGCCGTTTATCCCAGATGAGCGCAGATTTATCTGCACCTTGCTTTCTTTCTGCTATGCAACATTATATATTCTTTTATAGATAAAGTCAAAGGGTAGCTTTAAATCACCGTTTTAACCTTTTTGGCCAAACGAAACAGTTTCCCAAACAGCCATGGCTTTGTCTCCTGATAAATTCCTGTTTTCCTATAAATCAGCAGGTATATGATATTAGGGATTACTGTACATACCACCATTCTGGCAATCAAACCGGTGATACCGCCTTCCAGCATTTCGCATATCACGTAAGTTGCTGCTCCGGCTGCCACTGTAGCCATCCCATAAAAAATGTGACTGCCATAATATTCTGAGATCTTTTCTTCTTTAAAATAAAGCCTGTAAATATTCCTGGAACCGTAACAAAAGTCAACTGCAAAAAGGACGATCAAGGTAGCTGCCACAATCCCATGAACCCCAAACCATCTTCCTAGCAGGAAATTCAAGATCAGATTACCAACCGTCTCCGCAATCGCCCGAAAACGATTCTCCCACCAGATACCTTTTGCCTGCTCATAGAGATTTCTGATATCTCCCATCTTCAGGAAATAAAAATAAATACAGATCAAAGCCACAACACTTATGGGAAGCATCCCACTTTTACCAGCCCATATTTGCATGAAAGGCTGGTACATACACATCAGGCAAATTGTGCACCATCCTGTAAGCCACATATACAGGAAATTCATACATTTCATATCCCGGTAATTCTTTTCCCGGCTTTCCAGAATCACGCTATTGCCCACACCGGCGGTTACCGCATCTGTCAAAACTTTCAGTGCAGCCACGATAGAATGCATCACATAACAATAATTCGTATATTTAGCTGTAACCACCAGACCCAAAAACATGGAGATGAAGATACTGTCCAACGCATTGCGTGAAGCTGCGCTGATCTTATTTATCATCAACCCACTGACCTTTTCCTTAATAACTTCTTTCTGCTCCAAAGAAAGCCGACCGGCCGGCGAATACTGCGGAAATTTCCATTTGGAAATCAGAAACGTCCTGATATTGTAAAGTACAGTAGATAACGGCAACACCAAAAGATAAATATAATAATTCTTCACAGTCAGCAAAATTGCAACCTGAATCCCGCATACAATGCCGGAAAGAAAAAAATCCACCTTACTGATCAAATCTTCTCTCTGAAAAGCCGTTATCAGTGCCCTTCGATATCCGAAGAGGAAATAACTCATGACCGTATTTCCCAAAAACACCAGATACACAACAGTCAAGTTGATGCCCGGAGGATAAGGTCCGTTTACAAGATAAGGTAAAAAAGGTACCAATAACAATCCGATACCCAGAATCACCAATCCAATATATCTATAGATTCTTCTGTAAAAAAGTAGCAGTGCATTAATCGTCTCATGGTCATCTTCTGCCACCGGCCGATACATGCAGAACACAATAGCACTTCCGACTCCTAATTCCGCCAGATTGAGTACTGTCAGAACTGATGAAAACAGGCTGTTGAGTCCCAGATATTCTTCGCCAAGCGTATGAATAAACACCGTACGACTCAGAAAAGGGAATAAAATTGCTACAACCTTAGCTACTATGCCAAAAGACACATTCCGGATTGCATTCCTCGACCGCTCCAGCTTCATAGCATCACCCGGGCAGCTTTCAGCCCCCTATATTCACTTAACCACATCCCAATATAACCCCTTCTCGTACCTTACAAATCTTCTCTTTTGTCCCGGTACATATAAAAATAAACTTTTCTTAATGATTATATCATATAGAGACTAATAAATCTACTCCTCGCCGTATACAAACTGTTTCAAAGCATCAATATTCTTATCCAAGTCAATACCCAATACAGACATTCCTCTGACACGCATGGACTGATAAGAGCCATCCACCGGGATCCGCATGGAATCCAAGTCATATGTCAGATACGTAGGTGCCTTTAATAACAGCGACATAATTTCCTCTTCTGTCATATTGGTCTTGACTTCCGGAAGCAATGCGTTCAGCATATTATTGATTTCCAGAAGATTCATATCCTTAGCCTTTTCAAAAACTTTGGAAACTACTAGTCTCTGTCTTTCTGTGCGCTCAAAATCACCATTTCCAACGTATCGGATTCTGGCATATCCAAGGGCCTGAGTGCCGTTCAGATGCTGCATTCCCCCCTCTGACAAAAGCCATGTGCTCTCATCTCTGCCGTTTAATCTGTTAAGTTCTTTTACATAAGCGTTCAGAATCGGTATCTCTTCCTCAGACACTTCAATATCCACGCCCCCCATACTGTCAATAATATCCACAAACGAATAAAAATCAATTGCCACATACTTATCAACATCTACCGCCAAATTACTTTCTATTGTATCTAACAGCAGACTTCCTCCTCCATAAGCATACGCTGCATTGATCCTATTATTTTCTTTGCCCGGTATGGATACATAACAGTCTCTCATGATAGAAGTCATATGAATCTTCCCTGTATCTTCATTGACAGATACTAAAATCATAGTATCTGACCGACCGCTGCCTCCCTGCTTACGACTGTCGCAACCTATCACCAGCACGTTCAGCACATTTTCACTGCTCAGCAATTGGTTATCCTCTCCCTGCCTGTTCTGCTGCGCAGCAATCTTCTCATCCAAAGCCGCAATTTCCTCCTCCGGGGAATCACTTTCTGTGCTGTCCGGCTCTTCCTCTTTCAGCTGTCTCTCAATCTCTTCATCTGTCAATAGTGAAACAGTCTGTTCCTTTGCGCTATCGTCATGCTCATAATCTATCTTTCCCAGATAAGATTTCATAATCAGCCAGGCAGCACTTATCAATAATAAAATCAGTACCAGAATCACTACCAGTATCGTGATGAAAATCTTCTTTTTGCTTTTTTTCTTTAAGTCACTCATTAATTATCTCAGTCCCTTCATTATATTTCTTCAAAATGTTTTTATATTGAACAATCATAACGCTTTATGAGAATTCTTGCAACTGAAATATTTCAAAAAGGCTTATAGGCTATTTACTATCGTAACAGTTCAGACAACCCTGGACGTAGGCGCACAAATCATGCTCGCATGATTTTGCGCTTACGTATAGGGTTGTACTGAGCGCCAGATTATGAGCAAAAATAGTCGCGAAGCGATGGAGAGCGCCGCAGGCGCGATTTTGCGAATGGCGCGTCTGAACTGTTACTTACTATCCCCTATAAACTTCCTGAGTTGTCCCAGACGTTTTTTTCATAGACCAATCTGCTTTTCCTTTTCCTCACGGTTTTCCATTCCAGCCTCATTATCTGCAGTTTACTTCTATTATAGTATCCTCCCAGTTTAGTCATGAGCTCTCTCATACCCTGAATCCGCTCCCGGGGGCAAGGTCTGGTACAATGCCATATAATATCTTCTACCCCTAATGAAATTTTAGGGTCATATTTTCTGACAGGAAGCATTTCCCCATTATCAGCACAAGGATACTGTCCTGTCAGCATCTGGTGCATAACCACACCCAGTGCATAGATGTCACTTGCCGGTACAGGCTTACTGCGTTCCTCCCTTTTTTCATCCGTCAGCATTTGTTCCGGGGCCGCATACCCCGGCGTCCCTACTTTCCACCCTTTAGGCACTGCTGCCGCCCCCAGGTCGGTCAGTCTGACCCGGCCGTCAGATTGAAGGATAATATTTTCCGGTTTCAAATCACAGTATATTACCGCCGGTTTCCGCTCATGCAGATATCCAAGGCCATCTGCCAAAGCCAATGTAATACGAAGTACTTCTTTTTGGGGAAATTTTCCGTAGGTCTCCAGGCACATGTTCAGGCTCCTCCCTTGTATAAATTCCATGAACAAAAAGCCTGCTCCTGCTTCTTCCCAGTACTCCTTCCATTCCGGGAAAAGGGGATGATTCAGGTTTCTTAAAAGTTCTGATTCAGCGAACAGTAATTCTTTCTTTTCGCCGATTTTACAGGCAAACCATTGACCGCTCTCCTTTTCTTTCACTTTGTATACCTGTGCTGTAGCACCTTCTCCTGCCATCTTGCACAATTCATAGCCCTTTGTGGATAATATCTCCCGTAAAAACTGTTCCTCTTTCATCAACTGTTCCTCATAAATCATACACTTTTAAGATACACGGCACTGCATTCCCCCTGATACCCCTGCCTTCGGCTTTCCTCTGCCATTTCAGCAAGCCGCCTTTCTATCTGCTCTTCCCTGTTAATATCCTGGACAGCAAGGCATTGCATCATAGTCTCTTTCGGTATTGCCTGTATAAAATCCTTCCTGCCCAACAAGATACCAACATTTTTCTGAATCCGTGCCTCCGTCACCTGCCAGTCAGGATAAAACGCTTCACTGAGCAGTCTCCTGTTTGTTCGCTGAAATTTACGGTTGATCAGTAAGATGCAGCTTTCGCCGCCCTGCAGCAGCCAGCAATCCTGGTCAACTATCAGGATACCGGACAGATTCAGCTGTGATTTTCCGACAATCTGTTTTCCGTGGGCAGACCTCTCCTCTGCTGTCTGCCACGTTCTTACATCTGTCTGCCAATCGGTCAGCCTGTGTTCCAATTCCACCCTAATCTTTTTATCATCTGCTTTCTTTCCCAAAAGCTCGATCCCTCTCTCAGCCATCCACAGCTTCATCTGTTTCGTTATATTTGCTCCTATGACGCCCCCATCGCAGACACACGCCAATACTATATGGCACCTGCCACAGCGTATTTGTTGCAACAGAATGTTGTCCCGCGACGCTGTCTCAGACAGTTTTACATATCCGGTGATATAGTTCATGCACTCATCCTTTCGATTTAAACTAAAATGCAACAGCAGCAACATTTTAACTATATGAACTTAATATATATTTCAGGGAATGATTCGGAAGATATTCCGTAGATTCCATAGAAATCGGATTCCAGATCGATCGTCGAATCCATATTCCGGCGGCTTTCCCTTTACAGGCAAGGCCACCGGATCAATTTTCTTTGAGCAGCTTATAAACTACCCAAAAATATTCACAATGTCATTAAACAATACGAACACCATCAATATCATAAAGAAGACCAGCCCAATAAAGTGTACCATGCCTTCTTTATCCGCCGGTACCGGCTTGCCGCGAATGACTTCCAGCAACAAGAACACCAGCCTTCCGCCGTCCAGTGCAGGCAGCGGCAACAGATTCAGGATACCAAGATTCACTGACAGAAGCAGTGTAAAGTTTAACATCTGCTGGATAACGGTATCCCAGCCATACTCTTTGGCGCTTTCGTAAGTCTCACCCACTGCGGCGGCGATTCCTACAGGTCCGGCCACATCTTCTCTTCCTACTTTACCGCCAATGAGCATACCCAGGCTCTTGACAACTGACCTTGAAGAATACCGCATCTCGTAGAAAGCGTATTTCACAGAATCCTTCACGGTAATTTCTGCCGCCTCCCCGAACGTAACACCCATGAGATATCTTCCGGCTTCTGCATTATAGGAAGGTGTAAGCGTTGTTTCATGCTTTTCTCCGTCTCTTTCGTATACCACCTTAACCGCATCCCCATCTGCGGTCATGGTAAACAGATAAATATCCTCATAGAGATATGTCTTCTCTCCGTCAATGGAAATAATCCTGTCGCCGGATGCCAAACCTGCCGCCTCTGCAGGGCTGGCTTCCAATACATCACTAATCACTACATCACGAAACGCTGTATCTTCATCTGCAATTACCATGTTGACCATGATCAGCGCTACAATGAACGCCAGAAGGAAGTTGAAAATCGGTCCTGCCAAAACACAGGATATTCTTGCCCAGACATTGGCTTCCAGAAACGAACCTTCACTTGATTCATTATTCTCTGTCTTCAGCCCGTCCTCCCCTTCGAACATACAGGCTCCGCCTATTGGCAGAAGCTTCAGGGAATAAATCGTATCCCCTTTCTTGAAAGACGCTATGGTAGGCCCCATACCTACGGAAAACTCAATCACATGAATGCCATTGGCCTTAGCCAGCAGAAAATGACCGAATTCATGTGAGATCACCACCACCCCAAAGATCAGAACGAATAAAATAATTGTCACTATTGCACCTCTTTATCAATAAATTCATATACCTGGCGTTCTGTTTCCAGAATCTGCTCCACGCTTGGATCTGTAATTACTTTATGTTGATCCATGGACGCTTCGATCAATTCCGGAATCTGCAGATAGCCAATCTTCCTGTCTAAGAACAGACTCACCGCTTTCTCGTTAGCTGCATTATATACCGTGGGCAGGCTTCCGCCGGTCCGCATTGCACGGTAAGCCAGTTTCAAACCGGTAAAGGTTTCGATATCCGGCTTTTCAAACGTAATCTGTCCCAGTTCAAAGAAGTCGACCCGTTTTCCCTCCATAGGCCGTCTGTCCGGATAGAATAAAGCATATTGTATGGGCAATTTCATATCCGGTGTTCCCAGTTGAGCTATAATAGCACCATCCACGTATTCTACCATGGAATGGATAATACTCTGGGGATGCACCACTACCTGAATCTGATCCAAGTCAACACCAAACAGCCATTTGGCTTCCATGACCTCCAAGCCTTTGTTGACCAGTGTGGAAGAATCGATTGTAATCTTTCTTCCCATGGCCCAGTTGGGATGCTTCAGAGCATCTTCTACTCTGATATTCTGCAGCTGTTCTCTGGTCTTTCCCCGAAAAGGTCCGCCGGAAGCTGTCAGGAGGATCTTGGAAATTCTCTCCTTCGGCTCTCCGTTCAGAGACTGGAAAATGGCACTGTGTTCACTGTCCACAGGCAAAATCGGCACATTGCATTTTTTTGCCAGGGGCATAATGATATGTCCTGCTGTTACCAGCGTCTCTTTATTTGCCAGTGCGATCGCCTTACCTGCTTCTATAGCTGCAATGGTCGGTCTGATACCAATCATTCCCACAATGGCAGTAACCAATACCTCTGACTGGGGCATCACCGCAATTTCCAATAATCCATCCATACCGGATACTACTTTAACCGGCAGATCTGCAATCCTTGCTTTTAAATCATTTGCCGCCTGCTCACTCCACATTCCTACGATGAGTGGATGGAACTCTCTGACCTGCTCTTCTATTTTGTCTACACTGGTTCCCGCAGCTAAGGCCACTACCTGCAGATCCGGATTGGCCCGGACAATCTCCAGGGTCTGGGTACCGATGGAACCGGTTGAACCAAGTATTGCTATTCTCTTCATAAGTTATCCTCCGTTAAAACTGTATCATCAGGATTGTGAGGAAATAAATCATAGGTGCCGTCACGATCATACTGTCAAAACGATCCATGATACCTCCATGACCGGGAATCAGCTTGCCATAATCCTTGATATTATGATTACGTTTGATGGCAGATGCGGCAAGATCTCCCATCTGACTCATAATCGCACCCACCGCACAGATAAAGGCAATGATCCATTTCACTGTCTGATCAGGGAACACCGATTCTACAAAAAAGTGTCCGTACAATCCACCGATCAAAGCTGCCCCGAGTACACCACCAATACAGCCTTCCAGAGATTTTTTCGGACTTAAAACAGGGAATATTTTCTTTTTCCCGATTAATTTTCCAACCACATAGGCACAGGTATCGCATCCCCAGGAACTGATCAGGATCATCCATACCATATAGATGCCCTGCGGACACATTCTGGTCAGATATACAAAAGAAAGCATCACCGGCGCATACATAAAGGAAAAGAAAGCTCCGATACACTGTTCTGCCTTAAATCTTGGAAACACTGCAACATAAGCAAACATGAGAGCCATAAATACCCCTACGATGCACATAAGCTGAAGCGTTTCCGCTCCCGAAAAATATATAATGGCATAATAAATCATCACTCCTGCCATACCTGCAATTTCCAGCAGATTCAGGCCTTTTTCTTTATCAGCCACTTGAAGCACTTTTGTAAGCTCTCTGTACGCAATGAGAGAAATGGTCAAAAGTACTGCCGCGAGTGCCGGTCCTCCCAATCCCATAGACAGTAATGCAATGATAATCAGTACAATACCGCTTACCAATCTGGTTCCAAACATCTGTAAATCCTCCTTTATCCTGTGTCTCTATGAGGAACGCTTCCTGTCCTTACTACTTTACTTATTCTTTGATCAGGCCATATCTTCTGTCTCTATGATTATATGCCTCTACCGCCTTGACCAATTCTTCTTTTGTAAAATCAGGCCATGCCACAGGTGTAAAATAAAATTCTGTATAAGCCAGCTGCCACAGCAGAAAATTGGAAATTCTCTGCTCGTTACAGGTACGGATCAACAGATCCGGTTCCGGAATGCCGGCTGTATCCAGATGATCACTGATACATGCCTCGTCAAGTTCAGACTCAGACAATTTTCCTTCTCGAACCTCTTTGGTAATCTCGCGCATGGCTCTGACTAATTCATCTCTTCCGCCATAATTGATAGCAATCTGGAAATGAAGACCATCATTATCTTTGGTAGCTTCCTCCAACTCTTCGATTCTGGCGCGGATATCCTCATCCAGGCGGGATTTTTCTCCCAGTATGCGTACACACATTCTATTCTTTTCCGCAGTTTTCAGGCAATTCTTTAAATAATTGCGCAGCAGCTTCATCAAAGCATCCACTTCATCCTGCGGCCTGTTCCAGTTCTCTGTGGAGAAGGCATATACCGTCAGATATTTTATCCCCATACGATAGGCTTCTTCGCAGATAGTTTCCACAGTCTTGGCTCCCTGCACATGTCCATAATTGCGAGGCATACCTTTAGCCTTAGCCCAGCGTCCGTTTCCGTCCAGAATAATGGCTACATGTGCCGGCATTTTTAATTCATCACTCATAAGCATTCCTTTCCTGCTCCTGATATGCATAAAAGGAGCAGAATCTGCCCCTTCCCTGCAATATTTCCTGTCTACGCTGCAGCAGGCCATATACTCAGCTATCCGCTGTTTCTAAACGCCAAATGCCACACGCACTAAAATCTTTAAACAGTCATGATTTCCTTAGACTTCTTCTCCATAACAGCTTCTACATCTTTGATGTATTTGTCGGTTCTCTTCTGAAGCTCATCCCCCAGCTGCTTGATTTCATCCTCAGACACATCCTGCTTGCCCAGCTTCTTAAACGCATCATTGCCGTCACGTCTGATGTTACGGATTGCAACCTTAGCATCTTCTGCTTTCTTCTTAACATCCTTTACCAGATCTTTTCTGCGTTCCTCAGTCAGCTCCGGGAATACCAGTCTGATAACACTTCCGTCATTGGAAGGATTCAGACCCAGATCAGAAGCAAGAATGGCTTTCTCGATAGCTCTGATCAGAGATTTCTCCCAGGGAGCGATCTGAATGATACGTGCTTCAGGCACGGTGATGTTACCTACCTGCTGGATGGGGGTAGGGGTGCCGTAATAATCTACTCTCAGCTTATCCAGTACATGGGGATTGGCACGTCCTGCACGGATCGTAGCATAATCAGCTTCCAGATATTCTACTGTCTTCTTCATTTTGTCTTCATACTGCTGTAATCTTGCGTCCATTTTATGTCCTCCATTCATTCTGCCGCTGTGTCAGCGGATGATTCTCTTTTTTAGAAAGCAGCTGCATCGGCTGCTTTCAGCCCCTGCATATCAGGGGACTTTGTGCTGTATCCGCACTATTTATACAGTCACCTTGGTTCCGTTAAAGCTTCCTTTCACGGTATTCACGATGCTGTTCTCTTCATTGAGTCCGAACACCCACATAGGCATCTTATTATCTCTTGCCAGGATAGATGCGGTCATGTCTACCACCTGCAGATTCTGTGCAACTACATCATCAATGGAAATTTCATCATATTTCTTTGCATCCGGATTCTTAGCCGGGTCGGAATCGTACACGCCATCGATGGATTTCGCTAACAGAATGACTTCTGCCTCAATTTCGATCGCACGCAATACCACACCGGTATCGGTAGAAAAGTAAGGGTGTCCCGTTCCGCCGGCAAAAAATACCACCATACCTCTTTCAAAATACTTGTTCGCTCTGTCTTTGGAGAAAAGTTTTGTAAAGGAACCGCACTCAAAAGGAGTCAGTACTTCTGTCTTCATGCCAACAGAACGAAAGATTTCGGATACGTAGATACAGTTCATAACAGTAGCAAGCATGCCAATCTGGTCAGCCTTGGTACGGTCGATATTCTCACTGGTACGTCCTCTCCAGAAGTTACCACCTCCGGTCACGATACCCACCTGAATACCATCATCCACCAGTTCCTTGACCTGAAGGGCTACCTTTCTGACCGTTTCTTCATCAAAGCCCATTTTCTTATCACCGGCAAGGGCTTCACCGCTTAATTTTAACATTATTCTTTTCATGATGTCCTCATTTCTGCAAGTATTGCAACACATGACAGGGGACGTGCCCCTGCTCTGTACGCCCATTATAACACATTATCCAGACCCGTGGAAGTCCCAAATGCAAAAAAGAAGTGCACTCGTCAATAAAAGTGGACGGCCAATAAGTCTTGACAAGGTTTTCTTTTTCATATGTTTCTCTCCTTTAATAGATTTACTCGAAACACCCTTCGGCTTTCTGAGGCAAGAATAGCACATCCTGCTTATCTTCTAAATCGTTTAATTCTTCAACCATGGTTCATACCTTAAAAACGGCATGGTTCATTTTCAAGTTACATCGCTGAGATTCCTAGGAAAGCTCTCTGTACACCCCGGGCGTAATGCCTTCCCACTTTTTAAAGGCCTTGATGTAGACATTACTGCTTAAAAATTCCACTTGTTCCGAGATTTCCTGGATACTATTTCTGGTCTCTTTTAAAAGCGGCTTGCTTTTCTGTATCCTGGTCCGTGAAATATAATCCAGTACAGAAGTGCCGTAACTGTCTTTAAACAGTTTGGAAAGGTAATACGGAGAAACATCCATTGCCTCTCCCAGCGTACTTACCGATAATCCCGGATCCGTGATATTTTCCTCAATGTATCTGGCCACTTTGCAGCATACATCATCCTGCTGTTTCAATTCTTCCTCTTCTTTGCCGAGGAGACAGAGAAGTAAGATCAGTTCCTCCTTAAATTCAGCAAAAGTGGGCAGATTCATCAGGTGCTTTATCACATCCTTCTTGCCCTCCAGACGATATCTTCCCGTCATAAGCAGCCAGTTCACGGTATTCACGATCTCATAGCGAAAATAATCCAGCGTTTCCATGGAGACAGATTCGTCAATCCCGTAAGCCTCCAACAGCCATGATACCTGTAAGGAACCGGTCCGAGCACAAGGTAACACCATTCTTCTCAAAGATATTATCTCCGCTTTCCTCATCCGCGTCATATCCCTCCATGAGGCGCAGGAAAAACCGTTCTTTCCGTACCGCCTCTCCATGACGAAGCTTACGGTTCAGATTACCCAGTTCTTTCTTTTCCTTTTCAAAAAAGTCTTCAATAAAATCAAATTCCGTTGCCTTCTTCTCATCGTAGGGGACTTCTCCGTACTCCTGCAGCATGTTAACGATATTTCCCACCGGCTGGTAAGCTTTGTAAGTGCCGCGGGAAGCAAACATGATGCTGATCAGGATACACAGCCCGGCGCCGACACTGCCCATGATCCGCAGCTGCAAAAGCTGTTCCCAGAAGTATTCGTACGGAGTAGCCGATACATAGTAACCCTTTACCGTTTTGGACTCCTGCACATGCATCACATAAGATTTCCCGTCCTGCACCATCTCATAGGAACTCTCTGTTCCCTCATATCCTTCCAGGGTCCAGTCTGAGACGCCGGCTTCATTGGCCAGCAGGAATTCCTTATTTTTATCAAACATCATGATGATGTTGTGGGCATCAATATTGTCACCGGCGATCAACTGATTCAGCATCTCCGGCTTTAACACAACAGCCACCACATAGCTTTGATTATTGGACATATAGTTCTTATAATTTACGGCGACACACAGGTACAGTTCTTTCGTATTTTTCCTGTTCATGGTATAAAGTGCCGGGTTTTTGGAGTCGCAATTGATGATGTTCTCGAATTCCTCGTAAAACCCTTCCCCTTCCTCTTCAAAAAGCGACCCGTAATAAGTTTTATAATAATATTCCGGATTCAGAGAAGCATAATTATTCGATACGATTTTATCCGTCTCCGGGAAGTAAACAAATACATCAAAATATCTTTCCTTGGAAAAGCTGTTTAACATCTTTTTCACCACATAGGACTGGTACACCGTCTTCTCCGGCTCCCGCAGTGTATATATGGAATAATATTGGCATTCCTCACTGTTTCCCACGGATATACAGACGGATTCCATCTCATCCACTATGGTTTCCAGCACCTGAAAGAACTGTGTCAATGTATTGGAACTGGAAATCAATATCTGTTCTTTGACTGTCCACTCTGCCTTAAGATAGATAAAGATGATCGTCACTACAGGCACGATCAGTATCAGCATGAAATTCATAAGGAACTTATAAAAATAACTTTTCCTTCCTCTTTTCAATCTTTTCCCTGACATTTACTATTCCCTTCCTTTTATTATACGTTGTACTGATATTATACAAATAAACCATTCATCCCGGAAAGTCCCGCCAATGCCTCTACAAAATAATAGTCGCCGAAAATGATCCCCAAGTCTGCCGCCTGCTGATTGGCATGGAAAGCCGCACATCCATGGAGTAACAGTGCCTCGCTGCCTTTTCTGTCCATATAATGCTCATAAAGAGAAGTCACCATTCTTTCTGCCAGATCACGATACTTCTGTTTTCCGGAAAGCTTTGCCAGAAGCACCAGACCACTGGCAGCCGCAGACGCAGCACTTGTATCCTTATGAACATTCAATTCCTCCGGTGCCAGGAAGTCTGCAAACGGTACATAGTCCTGCGGCAGATGTGCTTCATAAAAGTCTGCCACTCTGCAGGCAGTTTCCAGATACTTCTCCTGTTTCGTATAATGGTATGCCAGTGCAAACCCATAAAGTGCCCATGCATTTCCTCTGGTCCATGCGGAATTTTCATCATATCCCTGTCCGCCCAGGTTCTTAACATATTTCCCGGTATAAGCATCGAATACACAGATATGCTTGGAAGAACCGTCTTCTCTGATAAAATTCTGCAAAACTGTTTCCGTATGTCTCACAGCCATATGTGAAAAGCGGGGATCCCCTGTATACTCACTTGCCCAGTACAACAGCGGCAGGTTCATCATACAGTCGATGATGGCTTGGGCAGCTTATCGCCCATTTTCTGATACATGACTTCTATTCTTTCTAAAATATCCTTCTTCATCTGTTCCAATTCCATTGCCATTACTGTCGTCCTCCTTTTTCTGTATATGTATCCGGTAAAAATACACATCTTCCTGAATCTATCATAACGCATCTCTGCCATACAATAAATTGTCGAATTCTCAAACCCATGGTTCATTCCAAAAAAAGAAGAGCATCTCTGCTCTTCCTTTGCCTTTCCTGCTATTCCTGTTGTATTATTCCACTTCAATCAACTGATACTCTCTCGTACCGTACCCCTGCTCGGCCGCAGCTTCGATGGTATGAACACCGTTACGGCTCTCGATACGCTCTAACAGATGAGGTCTTCCGGGATCTGTGCATGCGTACACGAGATCGATACATGCCTGGTCGATGGCAATAGGGTCATCGGACACCAGAATGCCGATATCTGCAATACAGGGATCCTCAGCGATAGCGCAGCAGTCGCAGTCTACGCTCATATTTTTCATCACATTCACATAAATCAGTTTGCCCTTGAAATAATCCACCACGCTGCCGGCAGCATCCGCCATAGACTCTAAGAAGGAATCATGGTCAGACGTCCAGATATTTTCCGGTACCCCTGCGCCGTGAATGTATGCTTTACCGAAAGAAGACGCCACACCGATGGACAACTGCTTCAGCGCTCCGCCGTAGCCGCCCATGGGATGTCCCTTGAAATGAGACAGCACCAGCATGGAATCATACTTTTCGATGTTCTTGCCCACATAATTCTTCTGAATCACTTTGCCACCCGGGATGGTAAGCTCCAGGTCCGGTCCCTCCGCATCTAAAATGTCCACAGGGAAGTATCTGCTCCAGCCATGGGCCTCCATCAGCTTCACATGCTTCTTCGTCTCGTTGCGTTCTCCCTCATAGGCCGTATTACACTCCACCACAGTGCCGTTCACATGCTCAATGACCGGTTTCCAGAACCGGGGGCCCAGGAAATTCTGATTGCCCTTCTCGCCGGAATGCAGCTTCACAGCCACCTTTCCCGGCAGCTCCTTATGCATCATTTCATAAAGCTCAAGCACCTTCTCAGGGGTGATGGTACGGGAAAAATAAACTTTTGCACTCATTTTATTACCTCCATTATTAGAATCCCAACATTTGCACAATAAATACCACTGCCGCAGCACCAACCGCCACTGTCAGCAGACCTTTTCTGAAATATGCCAGCAACACGGCTGCCACGCACCCGGCAACAGCGCTTATCTGTGTGCCCGTACTGGAGAAAATAGCCGGAAAAGTCATGGCTGCAAGCACCGCATAAGGCACATAATATAGAAAGGACCGAATCCTCACATTGGTAATCTTCTTGCGAAAAATAACCATGGGAAGCATACGGATCAAATAGGTGGTGAGAGCCATCACCGCAATTCCTAAGATAAGATATCCTATATTCATCTGCAGACAACCTCCTCATTCGTTTCCATAGACCCGTTCACTTCCGCAGCATCGCTTGCTTCCATAACATCACTTACTTCTATCGCATCGCCCGTTTCACCGGTACCATCCTCTTCATCCGTATCAATGGGGAAGAGCCAGGCTGCAATCGCACTGACAAGCACCGTAATCAATATGATAGACCAGCCGCCGGAAATATTTTTTAAAAATGGCAGATAAGAAAATGCCAGGCTGGCGATCACAGCCATGATGATCGTCACCATGATGCTCTTGTGTTCCCTTGCCGGAGGAATGATGATGGCAATGAACATTCCATATAACGCAATTCCCATGGCGTTGGTAAGTGCCGCCGGCATAAAGGACGCAGCTACCGCGCCGAACAACGTTCCGCCTGTCCAGCCCAGCACCGGTGTAAGAATCAGCCCCGCCATATAGGAACCGGTCAGGTCACCTTTATGCTGCATGGATACGGCGAAAATCTCGTCTGTAATTCCATAGGAGATTGCCAGCCTGTGACGAATCTTCATATCTTTATGAACCTTCTGGGATACTGACAGCGACATGAGAAAATATCTGATGTTGATGATCAGCGTAGTCATTGCCAGCTCCACCATCGTTCCCTGTGCGATCAAAATATTAATTCCTGCGAACTGCCCCGCACTGGTTACATTAAACAGTGAAATTGCCACTGCAGCCCACACGGGAATCCCGGACAGGACAGCGGTCAGGCCAAATGCCATAGATACAGAAAAGTACCCAAGACAGATGGGGATTCCGTCTTTTAATCCCTGTAAAAAATCCTGCTTCTTCATTTGTGTTTCCCTCGTTTTCTAACATGATACTTTTCACAATATAACACAGAACGCAGGAAAAATCCAGTAGTAATGATGCTTACACATACATCAATAATTTGGTTGCATTTCCCGCCAAAAGCATCTAAAATAGAGTCAACCAGTCTTTTACTGAAAAGGAGCAGATTATTATGAATACTTACACTGATTATATGATCGAACAGACCACGAAAATTCTTGCCATCGACAGCCCCTCCGGCTTTACCGGCAAGGCCGCTGAATATGTTATGAATGAATACCGTAAGCTTGGCTATGAGCCTAAGCTGACCAACAAGGGCGGTATCATTGTCTGTGTAAATGAAGGAACCTCCAATGACAATGCCGTACTGCTGGAAGCACATATGGATACCTTAGGCGGCATGGTCTGTGAGATTACCTCTAACGGCCGTCTTATGCTGACCCGCCTGGGCGGTCTGAATGCCCATAATACGGAGACTGAAAACTGCCGTATTTATACCCGCGACGGAAAGGTCTACACCGGTACTTTCCAGTTGAAAAATCCTTCCATCCATGTCAACGATAATTACAGCGCCACCACACGTTCCTTTGATACCATGGAGGTGGTTCTGGATGAACTCGTGGACACCAAGGAAGATGTTCTGGCTCTCGGCATCCTGCCCGGTGACATTGTCTGCTTTGATCCCCGCACGGTTGTGACACCCTCCGGCTACATCAAGAGTCGTTTTCTGGATGATAAATTGAGCGTAGGTATCCTTTTAGGTTACGCTAAATACCTGAAGGATAACAATATCACTACCGATAGAAAGATTTATCAACACATTACCGTATTTGAAGAAGTGGGACACGGCGCTTCCGCTACTGTTCCTGCAGATGTCACTGAAATTCTCGTTGTGGATATGGGATGTGTCGGCGATGGACTTGCCTGCAAGGAGACACAGGTATCTATCTGTGCCAAGGATTCCGGCGGTCCTTATCACTATGATGTAGTCACAGGACTTGTGAATGCTGCCAAGTCCGCCAACCTTGACTTTGTAGTGGATGTCTATCCTTTTTATAGCTCCGATGCGGGAGCAGCACTTCGCGCCGGCAATGACTGCCGCCACGGACTGATCGGCTCAGGTGTCTATGCTTCCCACGGATACGAGCGCAGCCACATAAAAGGCATGGAGAACACCTGGGGATTGCTGAAGGCATACCTGGGATAAGCCTTGTATTTCTCTGAAAAAGGAAGCTCCACTTAGGACTTTATCTAAAGAAAAGGTGCCCCACGAGTTGCTTTATGACTCGTGAGACACCTCTTTGTTTTGCATCATACACCGCTTTCTTATCTTTAACATCACCAGATACAGCTTTCCTATCAATAAGAATATCACCAATAAAAGAAGCAGCATATAGAACACGCCTAGGTGCCAGAATGAACAGGATAATTTTATCCTATCATATCATGACCTTTTCGAATAAGTGTATAATCGGCATTTCCTTCCAGCTGAATCCTGCTCTCGCAGCGGATATCCTGTGAGGAAGCTGCAGCATAAATCATATATTCACCTTTTTCCACCACCCAACGGTTCAGCAGAACATTATAGTAGGCAAAATCTTCCATATCCAGTGTCATCTCTACCGTTACCGTCTCTGAGGCTTTTACCCATACTTTTCTGAAGGCTTTCAGCTCTTTTACAGGTCTCTTTACACTGGAATCGCAGCATCCCACATAAATCTGAACGACTTCGTTTCCGTCCATGGTGCCCAAATTGCTTACTTTAAGGCTTACTGTGACAGATTCTTCCTGTACCTCTACCTTTAAATCGCTATATTCAAACCGGCTGTAAGACAGTCCGTATCCAAAGGGATATACAATCTCTTCAGGATGCTTATCGTAATAGCGGTACCCTACCTCACCTTTCTCACGGTATTCCACCACATTGTGCTCTCCGGGATAATCCAGATCTGTGCGCAGTCTATTAGGGAACGTCTCCGGAAGCTTACCGGAAGGATTTACCTGACCGGTCAGCACATCGGCAATGGCCTTTCCGGCTCCCTCTCCTGCAAGCCACATCTGTACGATTCCATATACACGATTCCTCCAGTCACCCAATACCATGGCACTGCCCGTCTGCATCACCACAATTACTTTTTTGCCGGCATCACAGGCTACATTGATAAAGTGCTCATAATTGGAATTGAATCTGGCAGTTCGTCTGTCAAAGCACTCCGTATCTTCAGAGACCATGGAACCGATAAACATGATCACCACATCGGAGTCTGCGATAAATTGCCGGAATTCTCCCGTTCTGGGCCACAGCATGGTATCCGAAAATTCTCTCTTGCGGTACATCTCTTTATACTGGATATCCACATCATCGCCCAGAGCCTTCTTCAGTTCTCCAAGCGGACTGTCGATATATTCCGGACTTACATTTACTTCTGCACTGCCCTGTCCGCAGATATTGGGGCTTTCCGCGAACTCACCAATAACAGAGATCTTATGGTATTTTTCTTTTGTGATAGGTAAAATATCCTGTTCGTTTTTCAGGAGTACGATTCCGGCAGCTGCAATCTTCTGAGCGACCTCATGCTGTTTATCCCTGTCATATGCAATCGGCTGCGGCTTCTCTTTGGCAGCAAAGCGGAGTACTCGTGATGCTGCTTCATCAATTTCCTCCATTGTCACTTTCTCCTGCTCCACAGCGGCCTTTAGTTCATCAATAATATTGGCATTGCGGGGCATCTGAAGATCCAGGCCTGCTGCCACCGCGTTTCCAATATCATGTACCGCGCCCCAGTCAGAAATTACGAAACCTTCATAATTCCATTCTTCTCTCAATACTTCCGTCAATAAAAATCTATTTTCGGAACACCAGATGGATTGGAGTCTGTTATAGGCACACATCACACTTTCCGGCTTTGATTTCTTTACCGCGATCTCGAATCCCTTCAGATAAATCTCGCGAAGCGTCCGCAGATCCACATCTACATTTACGTTGCCTCTGTTGGCTTCCTGATTATTGCAGGCATAATGCTTTAAGCTGGTGCCCACGCCCTTTTCCTGCATGCCGTTTATGTAAGCTGCTCCAAGATTTCCTGCCAACACAGGATCTTCTGAAAGATACTCAAAATTCCTTCCGCATAAAATGTGACGTTTGATATTAATACCGGGAGCAAGCAGCATGGAAATATCTCTCTTGATACACTCCTGTGCCAGTGCTTCCCCCAGTTCATGTGTCACTTCCTCGTCCCATGTTGCACCCACACTGCATAAATTGGGAAAGCTGGTACAATTCTCTTCTACGTCTGTACGCACCCCATGAGGACCATCTGCCATCTTCTTTCCAGAGATTCCCAACCGTTCTATGCCAAAGGTACTCATTCGTCCTGCCCCAGTCAGCAGCAGAGCCTTCTCTTCAAAAGTCATTTCCCTTAAAATTTCCTGAATCGTCATATTTACCTCCTACGTCTTTCTGTCTGTTCGATGATATCAGCACCCTGATTCAATGCAATCTGAAAAGCCTGCAGGGAATTACAGGGAATATTTCCACCGGCAACACCCCTGTGTGCTGCTACTTAAATTGCTTCATGAATGCCCTGCGAAAGGTAACCTCATTCTCATATCCGCACTGATGTGCGACCTCCATCATATCATAATTTCCTTCATCAATCAAGTACTTGGCCGCTTCCACTCTCATCCTAATTTCGTTTCCATCTATGTCTCCATCCATGAGTATGGTAAATGCGTCCTCAGGAAGAACGTTGCTATGCATTCGCCTTCCCTCCACCGGCATTACCCGGCTTCTTCAGTACTATGCAAATGTCTGACTGCCTGATATCCGTCTGATTTCCTCCGTTTTATGGTTGTACGTCGTACTTGCATTCGCAAGAAATATCAGGCTCTCCCCTGTTGACTGCACGGCCATTGTGATACATGATTGGCTCTGAGCCCCCGTCAAAGCCACGATACACTCGCCATAACGCATATCGTGATGTTGCCTTCCGTATGGAAAAACTGCGTCGGCCTTCAAGACCTTGTAAAATTTCGGGGCTTATAAGCATTGCAACCCTGCATCCTAACTGTCTACGCTTAACACTGAAAGTTACCCGCCAGTGCCCAAGACTCTCTAACGATGGTTTGCTAAACCTTGCCGTGTGGGAGTTCCACCCACCAGTCTCTTCACGACTCGTGGGACACCTCTGTTGATATGATACATGAGACACTATATCACAGAATGTCGACAAAATCCAGTACGTACTATTTTTGAAGAAACGAAGCTAAACCTACAGCCTTTCTTCCCGCTGCGGCAGACACGGATCGTGCCGCAGCAGCTGACGCTTTATCCCAGTTAAAGACTATTTTAGCTTATACTCTACAACGACCGGTCTGTGATCAGAAGGTATCATATCATTCTCCATTGCATAGATCACATCATATTTCAGTATCTCAAAATTCTGCTCGCTGACAAAAACAAAATCAATGATCTTATCCTTAAAGGTCTGACCGAACAGCGCAGGTACTTCCTTTGCGATTTCCGCACTGTCCTGAAGTTGTTTCGTAATCATACGATATACCGCTCCGCCCTTTTCCGCATTGAAATCTCCGGTCAGGATCACGGGATATTCTGAATAGTCCTCTATAAAATCTATCAATACCTCTGCCTGTTCCTCGCGGCTGCCCATATGGTCCAGATGCGTATTGATCACCAACAGCTGTGTATCGGTTGTATTCTCTGCCAAAACAGCATAAGTAAAAATGCGGTTGTATTTCGAAGCCTCATATCTGGAAACCACATCCGGTGTATCAGACAGCCATTTCGTTCCGCTCTCCTGCAGTTGGAATCGATCCTTACGGTAAAGGACTGCACTGTATTCGCCGCCCTCTTCTCCATCTCTGCCAATGCCCACATAATCATACAAGCCACCAAGGTTTTCCTCCAGAATGGACATCCATTCTTCTGTGGCTTCCTGTACTCCTATGGTATCCGGCAGATGATTCAGAATTGTCTGTATCACACTCATACTCCTCTGCTCGGACATATCTCCCGAAAATATATTGAAGGTCATGGCTGCAAGAGTATCACTTTCCGGTATCTGCTGCGTACCCGGGACAATGGTTATGGGGGCGTCTTTTTCACCTGGCAGAAGCGTATCCATGAGAGCTTTTACCGCGTAATAATCTCCCACGGCATCCTGGCCCCTTACACAGATATATGTTTCGTCCGCATCGATCACATAGTTCCCTGTTTTCGGTTCCTGTAATGCATCCGTACCGATGCTGCGATTGGTCGTTCCGACTAATATCTCTTTTCCTTCGATCTCCTTTGTATCGCTGACTACCTGCAGTACACGCTCTGATTCCTCAACGATCTCATTTGCCAGCCAGTGAGCCAGCAATTTAGCATTGCGATCCTCCTCGGGATAGACAATCCTGTATTCCGCAAGAGTCTCCGGTGCTATGGTAAGCTCTGCCAATGCCGTCTGTGCATGCTCCGACTCCGTTTTTCCACATGCCGATAACATCAGCATTACCAAAAACAAAACTATGATTTTCATGATTTGAATTGCTCCTTTCCTTTTTCTTCCTTCTGCTTATTAACGCAAGTATACGTCGGCAGCCTTACTCTTTTCAATCTCCAAAATGTTCTGTCAGAGTCACTTTTTTCCAAATTCATTCCCCTCAGCTTCCTCTGGGCAAAGAAAACTCTTTTCTGAACCCCCATTCATGTCAACGTAACCTACAACGACACTTCCAGTACCTTTGAAACCATGGAAGTGCTTCTGGATGAGCTTGTGGAAAGCAAAGACGATGTGCTTACCCTGGGTCTCATTGGTGCAGGTGTATATGCTTCCCACGGATATGAACGCAGCCATGTGAAGGGCCTGGAAACACCTGCAGCTTATATAAAGACTTATCTTGGATAAGCACATACCCGTCTGTCAAAAAAGAGAGCCTGACTTTAGGCTCTCTTTTTCTTAACCGATCATATCCTGACTTCTTCTGATCAGTGTATAGGCAGCATTTCCTTCCAGGGCAATCCTGCTCTCACACCGGATATCCTGTGCGGAAGCGGCTGCATAGATGATGTATTCACCCTTTTCTGTCACCCAGCGGTTCAGCACCACATTATAATATGCAAAATCTTCTATATCCAACGAAAACTCTGCCGTTACACTTTCTCCTGCTCTTACTGATATCTTTTGGAATGCTTTCAGCTCTTTCACCGGCCGCTTTACACTGGAATCACAGCTTCCCACATAAATCTGGACTACCTCGCTTCCGTCCGCTTTACCGGTATTGCTTATCTTCAGGCTGACCCGAACCGAGCCCTCCTGTACCTGCGTCGTCAGATCACTGTATTCAAACGTCGTGTACGACAAGCCATATCCAAAGGGATAGACAACCTCCTCCGGATGTCTGTCATAGTAGCGATATCCTACCTCACATTTCTCACGATATTCCACCACATTTCCTTCACCGGGATAATCCAGATCCGTACGCAGTCCCCTTGGGAAGGTCTCCGGAAGCTTACCGGACGGATTGATCTGACCGGTAAGCACATCTGCTATTGCCTTTCCGGCACCCTCTCCGGCCAGCCACATCTGCACGATGCCATATACGCGGTTACGCCATTCGCCCAGCACCATGGCACCGCCGGTCTGCATTACTACAATAACTTTCTTCCCTATATCACATGCCATTTCTATAAACTTTTCATAGTTGGGATTGAATCCGGCGCAACGTCTGTCAAAGCATTCTGTATCCTCAGAGACCATGGAGCCGATAAACAGGAGCACCACATCAGAATCCCTGATAAAGCTCTGATATTCTCCGCGTCTGGGCCACAGCATGGTATCGGAATATTCCCGCTTTTGATACATTTCCTTATACTGAATCTCTACCTCATCTCCCAGAGCTTTCCGCAGCTCTGCCAATGGACTGTCGATATATTCCGGCTGCACGTTGACCTCCGCGCTGCCCTGTCCGCAGATATTGGGACTTTTCGCGAACTCACCGATCACTGCTATCTTGCGGTATTTTTCCTTTGTGATCGGCAGAATATCCTGTGCATTTTTCAAAAGAACCATTCCGCCTGCCGCAATTTTACGGGCAATTTCATGCTGTTTGTCTCTGTCATAGACGGTACGCTCCGGTTTTTCCCGTGTCACAAAGCGGAGCACTCTTAAGACAGCCTGATCAATCTCCTCCATTTTGACCGTTCCCTGCTCCAGAGCAGTTTTCATTTCCTCCACAATATGAGCATTGCGTGGCATCTGAAGATCCAGACCTGCTGCAATTGCATTTCCGATATCATGCACTGCACCCCAGTCAGACACAACAAATCCCTCATATCCCCAGTCATTCTTCAGCACATCTGTCAATAAAAATCTGTTTTCGGAGCACCATACGGAATGAAGCCTGTTATAGGCACACATCACGCTTGCCGGGTTGGACTTTTTGACGGCGATCTCAAAGCCTTTCAGATAAATCTCACGCAGCGTTCTGATATCCACATCCACGTTAACATTGATTCTGTTATCTTCCTGGTTGTTACAGGCAAAGTGCTTTAGACTGGTACCAACGCCTTTATCCTGCATCCCGTTTATATAAGCTGCTCCCAGATTTCCTGCCACCACCGGATCTTCGGAAAAGTATTCAAAATTTCTTCCGCAGAGAATGTGACGTTTGATATTGATGCCCGGTGCGAGCAGCATGGAAACCTCTCTCGCGATACACTCTGCTGCCAGAGCTTCACCCAGCTCGTAGGTCAGCTCCACATCCCAGGTAGCACCCACACTGCACAAATTTGGAAAAGAAGTACAATTCTCTTCTGTATCCGTACGCACACCATGAGGGCCGTCTGCCACAGTTTTTGCAAGAATACCAAGTCTCTCTATGCCATGGGTATTCATTCTCCCTGCTCCTGTCAGCAAAAGCACCTTCTCTTCAAACGTCATTTCCCGCAACATTTCAGTAATCGTCATCATTACCTCCTGCGTCTGCCTGTCTGTTCCAGAAATTGCCTGCAGGGGAGCAGAAAATCTGTCTGGATAATATCATAGCCTTTATCTGCAATCCAGCCCCAGCCTTTTTCCGGATCCTCAACCAGAGAAATGTCATCATTATGACCGGCGGCCAGCACATCCCTAAAATTATATACGATCGCATTGGCCCATATCAACTTTCCGTCTTCATGCATACGGTCAATGTATCCCTTTTGTGCTACAGGTTCCGTTTCCTTTTCAAAAAGCACCTCTGCACCGATGTAGTTAATATTACGTTTCCGAATCTCTTCGCAGGTAGTGTCTTCTTCCCTCACAATGGTCATATAGGGAAGATCCGGAGCATATTTTTCCACATCGTCAAGGTATTGGGGCTTATTTGCCGTTTTGATGATGACCTGGTCCTCCATGTGCAGCTTCCTCACCAGTTCTGCGATCTCCTTCGGATGCTCACTGAACTTATCAATATTCACAATACTCTTACCCTTCAGCATGCTTAATGCCGCTTCCAGCCGCACGATATGCCAGTCGGTACGGGTCAGATCACAATTAGAAAGATAAAATTTCTCCACCACACCGGCAGGATAGTTTCTAATGGAATCCTTCATTCGAAGATGGACCTTTTCCATGCCCGGATGCTGGACAAAAAGCTCTCCGTCAAGGCTGCTGTCCACATCAAGCTCTATGACATCAGCCCCCTGATTTAATGCAATCTGAAAGGCCTGCAGGGAATTGCATGGAATATTACCGCCCGCAACACCTCTATGCGCTGCCAATAAAATCTTTTTTTCTTTCACCTGTTCTAATAAATTCATGTTAAGACCTCTTTTCTCCCATTCTTTGTGACTTAATATACTTCTGAGGAGTCACTCCCATATGCTTCACAAATGCCCTTCGAAAAGTAACTTCATTTTCATATCCACATTGGCGTGCGACCTCCATCATATCAAAATTTCCTTCATCGATCAAACGCTTTGCGGATTCCACCCTCATCATATGAAGATAATCAATGAAGTTCATATTTACCGTTTCTTTAAACAGTTTGGATACCGTGGGTCTCGACACGCCGAAATGATCTGCTATATCCTGCTGAGACAAGCCTGAAGACATGTAATGCTGCTCTACATATTCCACCAGACTGCTTCCTATCGTCAGGAAGCGATGACTGTTGTTGTAAATCCTTATGATCTCACGAAGCCGCTCCTCCAGGAAATTCCACAGACCTTCCACATCCTGATTTTCCTGCATTTCTCCGTATCCCAGCATATTGTCATCCCACATCTGATTCTGCTCCCAGGCATATCTGCAGAAGATCTCATAGATCAGACCGGTTACTTTACACTCCATTTTCGGCATCAGCCTGCGGGCGGTATTTTCTTCTCTGATCTGATCCAGAACCAACGCTGCTTCCTGAAAATTAGCCAGCTGCAGACATTTGATCAGCTTCATCTCCACATCAAAGGGATAAAAATAAACAACCTGCTTCTCTGCATCTTTATTGTAGGCAAGCTCTACTTTGATTTCCTTATAGGACCGATGTATTCCTTTAAACCCCGGATAAGGCTCTCCGATATGGAGTTCTACCTTCCGCTCTACAAGATATTCCTTTACGAGTTCCCCGATTCTGTCACTCTGCCTTATCAGCTTCTGTTCACTTCCCTCATACCCCATGATTAGCAGCAGGCACTCATCCATATAGGAAACCACTGCCGTAATACCCTGATAATAACAGTCCATCTGTAATTTGAGTGAAATATCCATAACAGGTCTGTACTTTTCGCTGTCAGATACGATATCAGCAAACGCAATGACCTGATATATCATGTCGTCCGAAAATCCCGTATGAAATTTCTGCACATACTCACCTATTTTTTCTTCTTCATAGGTACCTTTCAGAAGGCTTGTAAAAAAGCTGTTTTGTCCTATCATATAGTACTGGTTGGCCAGCTCTTCCATTCCTTCTTTCTGGTTCTGCAGATCCAGAAAAATATTTTCCAGTCCCTCCAGGCCATGAAAACGTTCCTGGACATTTACTCCGAACCGTTCCAGCAATACACCGATGGGTCTGTAGGTCAGCCTTGCCAGGAGATAGGACAGGAACGCCGTTGCCGTGCCAAGCAGCAGGCAGCCTATGACAACATAGCTGATGTTCATAAAAGTATCCTGATAGTAGGAACCATCCACCCAAAACCGATAGTCCCACTGATACAACGTAGAAGGCAGCGTAATCTCAATCTGGTCAGCACTGTCCGGCTCATCCATCTGCCGGGAAAATATCACTTCCTCATCGTAGCAGATCTGAAATCCTTCCGCCTCTACCAGATTTGTCTCAATATATTTCTCAAACTGCTTTGCATCTATCAAAACAAAAAAAACCATCCTGGAGGACTGATCATAGTCTATCTGCTTTAAAATACAGAAATCCCCGCTATTATCCTCATCCTCCGAGCATGAAAATAATACCTGGGCTCCACATTTTCCTTCCAGTTTGTCATTCACTGTATCCAGCAGCCCCTGATCCAGTCCTATGGAGCTGAAATAGCTCTCACATTCCCTGATCTCTTTCCTGTCTACTGCCAGATTCCTCTTGGGAAAAAGCACCGCTGTAGATTTTGCAATCCTTAAAATATCATTTAAGACACCTAATTCCTTTAAAATTTCCTTTTTCTTAAAGTAATCCACTCTGGAATTAAGTATCTCTGACTGAGAAGCCAGATAGGGTGACCAGCTGGAGGCGCCAATGTAGGTCGCCTCCAGTTCTATTGTGCTGAATTTATCATCCATGATCTGTGTCATCAGCTCTGCCGAGAACCAGGCTTCCTGTCTGATCCTTTCCTTGTTCTCCATCTCCTTCTGATAGACAAAAGTAAGACACAACGACAGAATCAGGATTATCAATATCGATATATATATCAAAAAAGTATCTCTGAAAAATCGATTCTTAAAGTAATTCAGCATAGCCATCCTTCTCTTTCAACTGTCTCTTATTTATTTGCACGATCATAACGATTCTGGTTAATTTCGATCAGTTCGTCAAGACCAAGCTCCTTCATCTCGGCAATGTAAGTATCCCAATCATCCATGGAAACCTGACCCATGATCAGCTTAGTCAGTAGTTCTTTATAATAAGTATCCAGATCTGCTTTCAGATCAGCGCTTCTTTGTGTCTCTTCCTCTGTTGCAACAGCCAGACTTGCGGACGGTGTCATCTTGGTAAATGCATAATTCTCAGAATTTTCATAAATGTCCTGAATGATGGCTGCCTTATCTGCATATCCTTTTTCCGCATAGCCTGCAGCATATCCTGCCTCTATAACGGTAGCCAGCTCCTGCGCGCGATCCACGATCTCAAGTCTGGGCAGGATTCCATTGTTGGTCCACAGAGCAGGCACGCTGCTGATCAGCTGTACTTCACTGATATCACTGTCCGTATACTTCACCTTTGCACCGTCTACCACTTCATAAGAATAACCCTCGATACCGTACTCTGTCAATGTACTGTATTCTTCACTGCAAAGATAATCCAACAGTCTTCCGACCACTTCCGGATCTGCCTGTGAAGTAAAGGCAACTTCATAGCTGGAATTCTTCTGAATGCCGTCCTGGATACTAACAACCGGGCTGACACCTGTTTCAGAATCACAGATAATACCTACATAGTTGGCACCTGCCTGTCCTTCCGGTACAACCACTGCAGCTTCTTCATAGGTTCCTGCCCACCATGAGCAGATCATAGCCAATCTGTTTTCCACCTTATTCTCGGATCCTGATTCTGCAGTGTCTAACAGTCCGTTTTCATACAACTTTTTCATGAAATTGATGTAGTCTTTGATTCCGTCCTGATACCAGGGAGAGGTTACTTCGCCTGACTCATAGTCTGTAAAGCATATCAGATCGGTTCCTAATCCAAACATCTGTGCAATTCCGTTATAGAAACCATTCAGAGACGCTCTTACCAGCTCGTCATTTGCACCGTTTCCGTTTACATCCTGCTGCTTAAATGCAAGCAATGCATTGTACAGCCCTTCTGTGGTCTTGGGAACCTTAAGGTTCAGCTTATCCAGCCAGTCCTTACGAATCATGGCACCCTTTACACTGCCCCACTGCTCTCCCTGATAATCACCGATCGTGATAGGAGATAACCAGTAAATGTTTCCGTCTTCCATAGTGTTAAGTGCTAACACTGCCCCGTCACCTGTGGTATAAAACTCTTTGGTCGTATCTTCAGAATAATTATCCCAGATTTCATTTACGGAAACCAGTACACCCTGCTTGATCAGGTTCATTCTGGTTTTGGAGTCCACACCGTTGATATTGACCATATCGCAATCCAGTCCTGCAGCAATCTGTGTCTGTATTACCGTTTTATACTGGTCTTCAGCAATCAGGTCAAGCTCCAACTGAATTCCTCTCTCTGCCAGATCAGCTGTTAACTGCTGCCAGATCTTACTGTCACCATTCACCCAGTCTGACAGGTATACCGTGTTGCCGGCGCCGTCTGTTCCCGGACGGTCAACACCAAGAATTCTGATGGTGTCCAGCTCCTTTGTCTCTTCCTGCACAGCTTCACTTGCTTTCGCGGACTCACTTGCAACGACCTCTGTTTTTCCGTCAGTACTGCTCTTCTCTACCGCATCCTCTGCACCACAGCCTGCCAGGCTTCCCATTACCATTGCGGCTGCCAGAGCAACAGCCCAGATTCTCTTTTTCTGCATAATAACCTCCTAAAATATAATATATTATTTCTCTGTAAAAGGCCAGAGATAAACCTTGCTTAATAAGACAGTGCTTCTGAAAGAGCAGTTATTCCTTCAGAGAGCCCATTACCATACCCTTTACAAAATACCGCTGGAAGAACGGATAGACAAACAACACCGGAAGGGTCGTAAAAATGATCATAGCATACTGCAGCTGCGCATTGGACAACTCTCTGGCTGCAGCTTCCTTTGCTGCCGCTGGATCCATAACCTGTGTCAGGGTCTGCGTGGACTCCACAAGAACTCTTCTCAAATGCATCTGCAGCGGCTGCCAGTCTGTATGCGGCAGATAAAGCATAGCCTTAAACCAGCTGTTCCACGTTGCCACTATGGTGTAGACTGCAATTACGGCAAAAATCGGTTTTCCCAGAGGCACAAATATCCTGGTCAGGATCTGCAGGATACCTGCTCCGTCAATCTTGGCAGCCTCTGACAGCGAATCCGGAATGGAACGGAAATAAGATCTTACCAAAATAATGTTCCAGATTGAAAAAGCCGCCGGTATGATTTGTGACAAAGGGCTGTCATACAAGCCCAGCTTTACGATCAACAGGAAGGATGGGATCATTCCACCGCCAAAATACATGGGAACCAGCAAAAACATAGTCAGAAACTTCTTACCGATCAGCTTCTTATAATTCAAACCGAAAGCAACCGTTGTACTGGTGATTACCATCAATGTCGTATTGGCGATCACGTAAAGAAAAGTATTTGCATAGGCTCTCCACATCTTCGAATCCGTTATCAGAACCTCATACGCACCCAGGTTAAATCCTTTTGGAAAAGTATATACCTTCATGGTTGCAGCGTACTGCGGCTCACTGAGCGATAAGATAAGTACATAATACATCGGATATACTGTAATGAATGCCATGAGCGCAGCCAATAAGTACAATACTACGGTAACTGCACGATTACCCTCTTTTATCTTACTTTTATATATCGTTCTATTCTTCATATCGCACCTTCCTACCAGAGACCAACGCCAGCCAGTTTATTACTTATTTTATTTGCTACGAATGTAATGGCAAATCCAATAATGGAAGTAAATACTCCGGCAGCTGTAGTATAGCTGTACTGACCTTCCAAAATACCTAGCCGGTATGTATAGGTACCGATAACATCTGCCACATCATAGGTTGCCGGTGTGTAGAACAGCAGGATCAGGTCTGTATTGGTTGAAAGAATGTCTCCTACCGTCCTGATCAGATTGATGGCAATTACCGCTTTCAAACCCGGCAATGTGACATGCCATACCTGCTGCCATCTGTTGGCTCCGTCCAGCTTGGCAGCTTCATATAAGCCCGGATCAATCGAAGATATAATAGAGCAGTATAAAATACTTCCGAAGCCGAAGCCCTTCCATACATTGGTAAAGGTATAAATCCACGGGAACGCATCCGAATTGGTACGATAGTTCTCTCTTGCAAATCCCAGAGTTGTCAATACACTGGTAATGAGACCATCTGTGTCCACGAAGGAGATCACCATACCTGCAACGACTACCGTTGAGATAAAATAAGGCATGTAGCTGGCTGTCTGTATGAATTTTTTGTATTTAATATGTTTAATCTGATCCAGCAGCAGAGCAAACAGGATAGGTGCTGTGAATCCGAAAATCAGATTCAGGATACTAAGTACCAGAGTATTTTTTAATAATCTGGTAAAATAGTGTCCCGCAACAAACTGCTTGAACCACCTCAGTCCCACCCAGTCCACATCTTTTCCAATAAATGGCGAACCCGGTACATAATCCTGAAATGCAATAATGATTCCGTACATCGGCACATAACAGAATATCAAAATCAGCAGCAGGGTAGGAAGCATCAGTGCATAAATCTGGATATTTTCTTTTATGATGCCCTGACCATACTTTTTCTTTTCCTTTGTTACTGCTTCGCCTTTCTCATTATGAATCTTACGAAACATAACTCACAATCCTCCTTTTCTTTTTCTTTGCTTTGGCTAACACAAGTATAAGCTTCTCATCCACCCGATTTCAATCTCCAAAATGTTCTGTGGAAGTCAAAATGTTCCTTTTCTGCAGAAGAATAACCGGAACACTTTGTTCTGAAATGTACTATTTTTTCTTACTGTAAAACCTTCTTTACATTTGCTTGCAAAAGTAAAATGGACCTTACACTAATCGCTTAATGTAAAGTCCATTTCAGGGGATTATCATATATTCAAATATTAGTAATTGGCTTAATTTATCTGACCATGCATTTCCAATAGCCATAGATCACAGCTGCCACACAGCCGACTCCGACTACTTCAATTGCCAGTACCTGCAACACCTCTTCGATAAACAACATCATGGCTCATGCCCTCCTTTAAGGTATCTTTTTCTTTTGCTTCTGTTTTTTCTTTATTTAAGTAGAACAGTGGGAGCCCCAAAAACAGGATACCTCCCAGAATGTTACCAATGGTTACCGGAACCAGATTGCCCAGGACATAATTCTCAACGTTTAAACCTGCCAACTGTTCGCTGGTGTATCCGTACTGTTCCATGGCAAGCTCTACGTATGCAGAATTGGTTTTTGCCAGAAGCCCTGCTGTTATGTAATACATATTAGCCACACAGTGCTCGAATCCCGCAGTCACAAACAGCATAATCGTGAAGAAGGAGGCCAGCAGCTTGCCGGTAACATCCTTTGCGCAAAGAGCCATCAAAACAGCTGCACATACAAGAATATTACACAGGATACCTGAAACAACCCCTTTGGAGAAAGAAATTCCAGCCTTACCTACTGCCACCTTAATCGTATATGCCCCCAGCATTCCTGCCGAGTAATCCAATTGACCGCTCATTGCAATCAATACAGCCAGCAAACTGGCTCCCACAAAATTTCCGAAATACACCAGCACCAGCACACGTACTACATCTTTTACAGAGTTTTTCCCGGCAGATACACCCATTGCCATGAGACAGTCTCCTGTAAATAATTCCGCTCCCAGCAGTATCACCATCATAAGTCCAACGGGAAATACCACTGCAGCTGCCAGTCTTGCAAGACCTACATCTGCAATGGTATGTGCTGCCACACTGCTTGCAGCCGCTCCCATGCCGATCATGATTCCTGCCAGGATTGCCTTTCCAAACAGACGCTCATTTGTCATCTGTGCCTTTGCCTGACACCCTGCTATATATTTATCAATTGCTTCCTTCGTTGATAAAAATCCTTCCACTGTCTTCTCCTTTTTCTCTATGCAAGCTGACATATATCTGCACCTGCAGTTGCATGGTTCCTGATTTTCTTGCTTCCTTATTATTTAATACTTAATTCCACATTAAAATAGCAGATATCTGTTTTTAATGGAAATATAAATTTAAAAAAGACGTTATATGCATTTTCATATAACGTCTTGCATCTAATTATACTTGGTGGCAGCCACCTCTACCTTGGACTCATAGAGTTTCTTCTGGAAAAGCTTGTCATACTCTCCCAGCTGGTAATCCTGCCTGTAAATCAGTACATCCTTATACAGATTATTCTCCATCTTGCAGGCACGCTGTACCAGACGATTTTTCTCCAGATAGGAGTCGGGAATAGGCGATACCCACATATAAGTAGTAGGAACATTGGCCAGAAGGTCAAACTGACTTCCACGCTCATATACATAGATGGTCTTTGCCTCGGATGTTTTCCCGAAAGACGCGGTATTTCCCGCATTTTTGGTATGAGGGACATCGATATCCCCGTGGGTAATCTTCACATAATCCTGCAAATCTTCCTCGGTAATCACCGGCTTATGGGCCAGGGGATGTTTGATCGACATGACCAGTACATACTCAAATTCCCAGATGGTTTCATGTTCCAGCTTGTTATTTTTCAGGCATGTCTTAAAATAGTCTTCATCTGACTTCTGATACCGGATAATTCCCATATTATATCCGCTGTCTGTCACATTAGAAATGGTCTTCAGGGCATTGGTTTCATTAATGGTGATATCTATTCCCTGCGTCATCTGCAGTTCAGACACAAAGGCGGTAAATCCATTTGCAATATAGCTTCCTCTGGGAATAGATATTTTAAATTTCTGTCTTGTATTCTCGTCCCGCTCCGATATCTTCTCCATCTCGGCAAGCTGTTCCATCATCTTCCCGGCATGATAGAGGAACTCTCCGCCTTTCTCTGTGACCTTAATCCCGCTGGAGGTCCTGTTAAAGATAGCATACCCCAGCTCTTCCTCCAGGTCCTTGATTGCCTTACTTAAATTGGGCTGTGCCATGTACAGGCTCTGCGCCGCCTGTGTGATAGAACCCGCACGTTCTACCTCTAATGCGTATTTAAAATATAATGTATTCATGCTTCCTCGTTGATTTCTGTTTACCCCTGCGCAAGAATATCTATACAATTATTTTTTCCTACGCAGACTGACAGTAACAGTTCAGACAACCCCGGACGTAGGCGCACAAATCATGCTCGCATGATTTTGCGCTTACGTATAGGGTTGTACTGAGCGCCAGATTATGAGCAAAAATAGTCGCGAAGCGACGGAAAGCGCCGCAGGCGCGATTTTGCGAATGGTGCGTCTGAACTGTTACAACTGACACGCAAACTGCTATACTATATATTAATTAATATGTCTCTTATATATTAACATGGATCGCCAGAAAACAATACATATTTTTTCGGAATCATTAACATATAAAATTGCATATGGCACCATTTAACTTTTCCTACCATGTTTCTGCCCGCAAAACGCTTTATTTATAAATTAAAAACCTGAATGTACTCTCTTATAATAAGAAGAAATACATTCAGGTTTCTATTCCTTACCACATTAAGATCATATTAAAGCGCATCTTTACGCCATTTTCCTTTTCTATAGAAAATAGCGGTCAGGGCTGCTCCCAGTATCCAGGAGATCAATAAAGAGATAAATATGCATTCTGAACGACCGTTTGGATATACATCACTCTTTGTCAGATAAACCAGTCCATATGCCAGAGGCACTCGGATGATAATGGTCTGTACAATAGAGATCCACATGGGAGTCATCGTATCACCCGCACCACGCATGACACCTGACAGGCTCTGGGTCACTGCTACCGCAATGTATCCCACTGCCAGAATGCGCATCATGTTCATACTGAGTTCTACCAGGGATGCTGTATCTGTAAAAATTCCCATGAGGTACTTACCGAAAATTAATATGGTTCCTGTGATGACAGCAGATGTTGCAATCGCCATCAAAGTTCCCTGCTTGGCACCTTTCGCAACTCGGTCATGCTGTCCGGCTCCCACATTCTGTCCGGCATATGTAGTCATCGCTGTACCGAAAGAGAAATTGGGAAGCATAGCAAAGCCATCCACGCGCATGATAATAACGTTGGCAGCGATAAACTGCTCTCCAAAGCTGTTGGTAAGTGCCTGCACCAGGATCATCGCCATGGACATGATCGCCTGAGTGATACCGGAAGGCAGTCCCAAACGGATGATATTCCAGGCAATCTCTTTATCCAGCTTGAAATACTTCAGCTTAAAATCGAACAAATCCGTCATCCTCATCAGTTTCAAGACGCAAAGCACTGCCGATACTGCCTGAGCGATGACTGTTGCCAGTGCAACACCTGCAACACCCATGTTACATTTTGCCACGAAAAACACATCCAGAATGATGTTCAAAATACTTGCCACTACCAGGTACAACAATGCAGAGACGGAGTCACCAAGACCTCTTAATACACCGCAAAGAATGTTATAATAGGCCAGACCGGCAATTCCGATAAACAGAATCTGCAAATAAGAAGTACACCAGTCAAGAATACTCTCCGGCGTGTCCAGGAGTATGAGCAACGGCCTGGAAGCCAGCGTGGCAACAATCATAATAAATACGGAAGCAATGGCAGTCAGAACAATACAGTTTCCAATAGTCTTGGACAGTTCCTCCCGCTTTCTTGCTCCAAAATACTGGGATACCATAATCGTGGCACCCGTACTGATTCCAATAAACAACACAAGCAGCAGGTTAAAGATCGGGCCTGCACTTCCTACTGCGGCAAGGGCATTGTCCCCGATGTATTTACCTACTACAACACTGTCTACGGTGTTGTAGAGCTGCTGTGCAATATTACCAAGAAGCATCGGGAATGTGAAGAGCAGAATCTTCTCCCATGGACTTCCTTCCGTCATATCTACTGCTGCAAATAATTTCTTAAAACGTTCCATACCTTATCCTTAAATAAATCTGTTCTTTTTTACCAGAGATACAAATTCTCTGTTATTTCTCGTGCGTGAGAACATATCCAGAATCTTATCAGTTGCTTCATCCGGCTTGAGACCGTTCAATGCCTTACGCATGATGTTGATAGCTTCCAGCTCATCCGAATCCAACAGCAGATCCTCTCTTCTGGTGCCTGATTTCTGCAGATCAATCGCAGGGAAGATACGCTTCTCGGAAAGCTTACGGTCCAGAATCATTTCCATGTTACCGGTACCTTTAAATTCCTCGTATACTACGTCATCCATCTTACTTCCGGTATCTACCAGTGCTGTTGCAAGAATGGTCAGGCTGCCGCCTTCACGCATGTTACGGGCTGCACCGAAGAATCTCTTAGGCATATGCAATGCCGAAGGATCCAGACCACCTGACAGAGTACGTCCGCTGGGGGGCACTACCTGGTTGTAAGCACGGGTCAGACGGGTGATACTGTCGATCAGGATAACTACATCCTTCTTGTGCTCTACCAATCTCTTGGCACGCTCGATAACCATTTCGGATACTCTCTTATGATGCTCAGGCAGTTCATCGAAAGTGGAATAGATCACTTCCACGTTCTCACCCTGAATAGCCTCACGGATATCGGTAACTTCCTCAGGACGCTCGTCAATCAGAAGGATCAGCATATGCATATGAGGATTGGAACGCAAAATAGACTTAGCTACTTCCTTCAACAGAGTGGTCTTACCTGCTTTCGGCGGGGATACGATCATACCACGCTGTCCCTTACCTACAGGGCTTACCAGGTCCATAACTCTCATGGCTACGCTGCAGCCGGGAGTCTCCAGATTAATTCTCTCGTTGGGGAAAATAGGTGTCATGTCCTCAAAGTTCATTCTTCTGGAGGCTTCTTCCACGGTATAGCCGTTGATGGAACGAACGAACAGAAGAGCACTGAACTTCTCCTGCTGAGTCTTGATCCTCTTATTTCCTTTTAAAATATCACCGGTCTTCAGTCCGAAACGTCTGATCTGGCTGGGTGCTACATAGACATCGTTCTCACCGGGCATATAGTTCTCACAGCGGATAAATCCGTAACCATCCGGCATTACTTCCAGGATACCGCTGGCTTCTACGCCGCTGTCCAGCTCCTTGGGATACTGGCTCTCGTCATATGCCTCCTGAGGGCGATAAGCAGGACGCTGCTGGCGCTCTTCTGCTGCTTCCACGCTGTCATTGCGCACTTCACTCTTATTATCACGTGCAGTGCTGTCATTGCGGTTGTTGTCATTCTTCTTATAATTATTATAGCCGGAATTATTTCCATAGTTATTATTTCTGCTATAATTACCATTGCCGGAAGCTTCGTATCTGTTAGCTCCTCCCTCTACTCTGGAAGCTGACTGACTCTCGTTGCGTACAAAGCTGATTCTGGATTCCGGTTTTCTCTGAAATTCCTGATTCACCTTAACAACTGTTCTGTTCTGGGCAGGCTTTGTTCCTTCTTCTCTGGCAGGCGCTGCAGCCTTGGGAGCTTCCTCTTTAGCAGGTGTGACAGTCTTAGGCACTTCTTCTTTGGCAGGTGCCGGTTTTGCAGCTTCTGCTTTGGCCTTCTCTTTCTCATCTTCAGCCAGCATTAATTCGATCAATGCAGCTTTCTTCATGATAGAGACGCCTTTTAAGCCACGTGCCTTCGCAAGTTCCTTTAACTGTACGAGCTGTAATGATTCATATTTTTCTCTCATTCGATTCCTCCTGAATATATTAAATGAAAATGAACCCGGCAATGCCGTTCATTTAATTACCTTATAAAACTGTCTAACTTGGGGTAATGATTAATTGTATTCAATCAAGATGTGTCTTGGACGTGCGACCATGACTTCAAGACTCGATTTATCGTACTGGGGTCATTATAACTCATTTTTTTCCAAATAGCAAGTCCAAAACACTTGCGGGGAAGCAAATTTTATTATATTATGGTTACAGACAAGCCATGCTGCAAAACTTATGTTAAGCTGCACGGGCTAAAATATATATCAATCAGAAAAGAGGATGTCTTTATGACTACAAACGAAAAAGCATTATATCTGCATGAACAATGGAACGGTAAGCTGGAAATCACTTCCAAGACTCCCGTGAAATCCCGTGAAGATCTGTCTCTGGCTTATACCCCGGGTGTTGCAGAACCCTGTAAAGTTATTGCTCAGGACAAGGAAGCTGCTTATAAATATACGATGAAAGCCAACACCGTAGCTGTAGTTTCTGACGGAAGTGCCGTACTCGGTCTGGGCAATATCGGACCTCATGCCGCCATGCCCGTTATGGAGGGTAAAGCTGTATTGTTCAAGGAATTCGGCGGTGTTAACGCTGTTCCTATCTGCCTGGATACCCAGGATACCGAAGAAATTATCAAGGCCGTTACCTGGCTGGCTCCCGGCTTCGGTGGAATCAATCTGGAGGACATCAGTGCTCCCCGTTGTTTTGAAATCGAAGAGCGTCTGAAAGCGACTCTGGATATTCCTGTTTTCCACGATGACCAGCATGGTACCGCTATCGTAGTACTGGCAGGTATCATCAACGCCCTGAAGGTGGTTGGCAAGAAGAAAGAAGACTGTAAGATTGTGGTAAACGGTGCCGGAAGTGCAGGTGTGGCAATCACCAAACTGCTTCTGACCTATGGTTTCCCCAACATCGTAATGTGTGATAAAGTCGGTATCGTTTCCAAAGCTACCGAAGGTTTGAACTGGATGCAGAAGAAGATGACCGAAGTAACCAACCTGCAGAATGAGACAGGTACTTTGGCAGATGCACTGAAAGGTGCCGATATCTTCATCGGCGTGTCCGCTCCTAATATCGTATCTCCTGAAATGGTCGCTTCCATGAAAAAAGATGCTATTCTCTTCGCCATGGCTAACCCTGTTCCTGAGATCATGCCGGATGCCGCCAAAGCTGCCGGTGCCCGCGTAGTAGGAACCGGACGCAGTGACTTCCCTAATCAGGTCAACAACGTCATCGCTTTCCCCGGCATCTTCAAAGGCGCTCTGGAAGGACGCGCTTCCCAGATTACCGAAGAAATGAAGCTGGCTGCTGCCGAAGCAATCGCCAGCCTGGTACCGGCCGAGGAACTGAATGAAAACAATATCCTGCCGGAAGCTTTTAATCCTAAGGTAGCAGAACTGGTAGCAGAGGCTGTGAAGTCTCATATCAAGCGTTAATGTCAGACAGATACAGCACCGTACGACCGCATGACACCCGGCCTGCTATGCAGATACCGGATATCTGGCTTGGTAAGCCCTATTATTCTCTGGATGCCTATTGCAAAGCCACATATCATCACAAATGTTACAAAATTGCCCTGGATGCCCATATGACCTGTCCCAATCGGGACGGCACCCTGGACACCCGGGGCTGTATCTTCTGCAGCGCAGGTGGGAGCGGCGATTTTGCAGTCAGTACTTTGGGGCGTGGCATTGAGGCACAGTTAAAAGAAGGTCTCTCCCTTTTTCATAGTAAAAAGACAGGCGAGCATTTCATTGCTTATTTTCAGGCTTATACCAATACGTATGCTCCGCTTCCTTATCTGGAACAAGTCTATACTGAGGCTTTGAAACATCCCGATGTGTGCGGTATCTCCATTGCTACCCGCCCGGACTGTCTCGGGGAAGATGTCCTGACTTTATTATCAAAACTTATGGAACGGTATCCGGAGAAATTTATCTGGATCGAACTGGGGCTTCAATCCATTCATGAAGCTTCTGCTGCTTTCATCCGCAGAGGCTATCATTTGGACTGTTTTGCAGACAGTTTCCGCAAATTAAAGGAACGTTCCATACCGGTTATTGTACACGCTATACTGGGACTTCCCGGGGAAACTCCGAAGGATATGTATGAGACCATTCGTTATCTGAACCGCTGTCAGCCTTTCGGCATCAAGCTGCAGCTTCTGCATATTCTGAAAGGAACCGATCTGGCGTTACTTTATCAGCAGGGCAATTTTGAGACTTTATCCAAGGATGCTTATCTGGATATTCTCATCCACTGTCTGGAATTACTTTGTCCCGAAATCGTTGTCCACAGAGTCACCGGTGACGGGCCGAAAGATCTGACGATTGCTCCGTTATGGAGCCTTCATAAAAGAGATGTTCTGAATTCTCTGCACGCAAGGATGCGTATACAAGGAGCTTATCAGGGCAGACTTTACAAGTAAAATCATCGGGAGGAAAACTTATGCTTCAGGATCCACTTACACTTTACAAATTAATCGTTCTTTATATGCTGAACAGGGTTTCCTTTCCGCTTACTACTGCACAGATCAGCGACTTTATCCTGGATAAGGATTATACCAATTTCCTGACACTGCAGCAGGTCATCAATGAGCTCACCGAGACAGGCATGATCTCTGCTCAGACCATCCGTAACAGGACACATCTGGCTATCACCGATGAAGGCCGGGAGACGCTTCAATATTTCGAGAACCGCATCAGTGATGCCATTAAAAATGATATTAACGAATATCTTCGCAAGAATGAATTCACGCTTCGAAATGAAGTCTCTGTGTTGGCTGATTACTATAAGTCCACTTCCGGCGAATATGAAGCCAGGCTGATCGCCAAAGACCGTGGAATCAATCTGGTGGACATTACCTTATCGGTTCCGATGGAGGAAATGGCCTCTTCCATTTGCGATAACTGGCAAAAAAAGAACCAGGAGATTTATAAGTATCTGATTGAGCAGTTGTTTTAATTTACTCCCTTCTTCATCTTGACAAAATTATGCTCATTTTATTTATTCATACCGTTCCTGCTGCCCTGCTTCTTTCCTGATCCTGCGCATATGTTCTTTTATCTTCACCTCATATCCGTTGCCAGTGGGCTTGTAAAATTCCTTTCCGTTCAGTTCGTACGGAAGATACTGTTGATCCACATAATGGTTCGGATAATCATGAGCATATTTATATCCTGTTCCGTGACCCAATTTTGCTGCTCCTTTATAATGGGCATCCTGCAGATGAGTCGGAATCGGCAGGTTGCCTGTCTGTTCTACTTCATTCATCGCCCGGAAGATCGCATTGCAGGCAGCATTGCTCTTAGGGGCGCTTGCTACATACGTGACTGCCTGCGCCAGTATGATCTGTGCTTCCGGCATCCCCACCCGCTCTACTGCCAGCGAGGCATTGACTGCCACCACCAGCGCATTGGGATCTGCATTTCCCACGTCCTCAGACGCACAGATCATGATTCTTCGTGCGATAAATGTCACACTCTCTCCCGCATAAAGCATTCTTGCCAGGTAATAAACCGCCGCATCCGGATCCGAACCTCTCATACTTTTGATAAAAGCTGATATCGTATCGTAATGATTATCTCCATTCTTATCATATCTGACAGCCCGCTTCTGAATGCACTCCTGCGCCACTTCCAGCGTAATATGAATCTTGCCGTCCTCCGCCCTCTGGGTAGTCATGATCCCAAGTTCAATGGCATTTAACGCATGTCTGGCATCTCCACCGGATAAATCCGCCAGAAAATCCAGGGCATCCTCATCGATAACAGCATGGTAAGCACCCATACCTCTTTCGTTGTCATAGACTGCCTTCCTCAAAAGCTCTTTCACCGCTTCTTCGGGAATGGGCTTCAATTCAAAAATGACAGACCTGGATATCAACGCACCGTTCACTTCAAAATACGGATTCTCCGTGGTAGCTCCTATGAGGATCAGCGTCCCGTCCTCTACAAACGGCAACAGATAATCCTGTTGTCCCTTATTAAAGCGGTGAATCTCATCAATGAAAAGAATCGTCCTCTTCCCGTACATTCCCTGCAGATCCTTTGCCTTGGCCACCACTTCTTCCATATCCTTCTTGCCTGCTACCGTAGCATTGATCTGAGTAAACTCTGCACTGGTAGTGTTGGCTATCACCTTTGCCAAAGTGGTCTTGCCGGTTCCGGGCGGTCCATAGAAAATAACGGAACTGATCTTATCAGCCTTGATAGCGCGATACAGTAGCTTGTCCTTACCGATAATATGCTCCTGCCCCACCACTTCATCCAGCGTCCGTGGCCTCATCCTGGCAGCAAGCGGAGATTCCTTTTCCATATTGGTCGATCGCATGTATTCAAACAGATCCATTTTGACTTTCCTCAACTTTCCATGTGTGAACTGTACTTAATTATAATCGCGAAACTCCCATTTGACAATATCCTCTTAATAAGTTACTATTTTATTAAACAGTTCAGCCATAGTAAGAAAGATGTGTGAATCATGCTTGCATGAATGAACACATCCTTCTTGCTATGAGCAGAGCGCCCATCTATGAGCAAAGGCAGCTGCGTAGCAGCGAAAAGCGCCGCAGGCGCTCAGGAGGAATTCAAATGAGTAATAAATTAGCGAAGAAAAAAGGTTCCGGCGAAAAACCAACACTATTAGCAAACCTTTATCAGGATAATGGTCATATGCTGGATTTCCTGACCTGTATTTTCATGATGGTAGTCATAGTCGGAATACCTCTCTATAATAAATCCAGCTACTCAAAGATCGGTACCGATAAACGGGAATTTTTTACCTCTTTTCTGAAATATTTTGACAGATTCCTGTTGATCTTTTTGCTGATACAACTGATTTTACATATCATACAGATGGTGAAGACTTCAAAATTAAATTTGCCCTCTTTGAAAAACTATTCTGTCACAGATTTATGTGTGGCAGGCTATTTTCTTTCTGTACTGATATCTTATCTTTTTTCAGATTATCGGGAGACTGCTGTCATAGGCTCTGCCAACTGGTCAATGGGAGCCCTGATGCAGCTTTCTCTGGCAGGCGGCTATTTTCTGATCTCCCGTTTCTGGAAGAATCGGCTGTGGATTCCTCTGCTGATGCTCCCCGTCTCCGCGATTCTTTTCGCCTTAGGCTACCTGAACCGCTTTGGCATCTGGCCCATCCACATGGATGCCAGTGAAAATCCACAGTTCATCTCCCTTGCCGGCAATATCAACTGGTACTGCGGCTATATGGTAACGATTCTGTTCGGAGCTGTCTATCTGGCCTGGTCCGACGCCTTCTCCAAAAGATGGCAGAAAAACTTGCTTAACGTTTATCTTTTCATTGGCTTTGCCGCATTGGTTACCAACGGCAGCAGCAGCGGCATTCTGACTCTTTTGGGCATCTTCTTTGTCCTGCTCCTTTTGTCTGTTTCTGATGGGCACAAGACGGAGCGTTACTGTGAAATTGCACTGATACTGGGTTTGTCCTGCCTGGTCACTCTGGGAATCAGACTGCTCTTTCCGGATGCCATTACCTATCAGGAGACCACCAATAATCTCCTGACTTATACGCCACTGCCAATCATCCTGACACTTCTGGCACTTGCTGTTTATATTTGGATACATCGTTACTGTCAAAAGGGAACCTATCCGGTCAAGCACTTTCGCCGTCTGGCCACAGGTCTGGCAGTTTTTTGCTTAGCTGCCTTGCTTATTTTTGTAATTCTGTTGATTATGAATACCATAAATCCGGGAAGCATCGGTTTTCTCTCTGACTATTCCTTCTTCACCTTCTCTGAAGAATGGGGAAGCCGCAGAGGTGCTACCTGGAAAGCCGGTGTTCTGGCCTGGCTAGAGTTGTCTTTTCCCCGTAAGCTGATCGGTGTAGGACCTGACTGTATGGGAGAATTTTTCTATCAGGATGCCGGCGATACGCTCCTTGACATGCTGAACAGGCTCTGGCCCAGCAGCCACTTATCTAATGCTCACAACGAATGGCTGACCATTTTAGTAAACCTGGGTATCTTCGGCTTTATCAGTTTTGCCTGCATGATCATCAGCGCTGTTTATTATTTTTTGAAAAAAGGAGCAAATCAGGATCAGCCTTATCATAGCCTGATCGGTGCCTGTGGCCTGGCAATACTGGCTTATTCCATTCATAATATTGTAAGCTTCCAACAAATTCTGAATGAGCCTGCCATGTTCGTCATCCTCGGTATCGGCGCAGCTTACAGCAGGTCTCCCCGGTCAACTGCTGATTGATCACTCTGTTCGGATAAAGAATAAACTGTTTCTCTTCTACATATAAAATTATAAAAGCTTCAGGAGCTTTTATGAATCAAAAACTGGAAAATCTATTAAATCTTGCTTTGGAAACACCGGAAAACATCCGGTTACAGACCGACAATCTGAACGTAGGATTTGATTCTGCCGAACAGACCTGGGAATTGATAGTAAAATACCACGGCAGCCTGGATGAATTGAGTGCTTTAAATATCCGGGTAGAATATCTGATTGCAGGATATGCGATTCTGACAGTACCGGAAAAGCTTGTAGATTCCGTGGCCGAGTTGGAAGAAATCGAATATGTGGAAAAACCAAAGAGATATTATTATTCTTCTGTATCACAGCTTACCATGGCTCAGTTGACTGCTCCAATCTCTGAAAGCACGGATATTCTGACCGATGCATGCGTCTATCCCGTTACCAGACGGGAACCTTTTCTCTCCGGGGAAGGCGTATTAATTGCCGTCATTGACTCCGGCATTGATTACGCGCGCAGGGAATTCCGTACAGAAGACGGTTCCACCAGAATCCTTTCTCTTTGGGATCAGACTGCTGCTTCCGGCCAGCCGCCAGCCGGTTTCTACATTGGCAGTGAATACAGTGAGGCCCAGATAAACGAGGCTCTTTCGTCCACCACTCCTGCTGAAAAAATGAAGCTTGTCCCAAGCATCGATGCAAGCGGGCACGGTACTGCCGTGACCGGTATTGCGGCTGGGTATACCTCACAGGCTTCTGCTTCTTATCATTATGAGGGCGTGGCTCCCGGCAGCAAGCTTCTCATTGTCAAACTGGGACTCCCCAGGGAAGAAGGCTTTCCCCGTACTACTGAAATTATGCGTGGTGTAACTTATGCACTGCGAAAAGCACTGGAACTTAACATGCCGCTTGTTATCAATTTAAGCTTCGGCAACAGCTACGGGTCTCATGACGGAAGCAGTCTGCTGGAACGCTTCCTGGACAATGCCTCCGAGATCGGCCGCACCGTTATCTGTGTAGGCAGCGGAAACGAAGGCAATTCCGCCGGTCATGCAGCCGGCAATGCGCTCTCCTCCCCTGCTGCTGTGGACCTGGCTATTGCAGACTATGAATCAAGCCTCAGCGTGCAGCTGTGGACACAGTACAGTGACAATTATAGGATTTCTCTCCGTTCACCGGGAGGTACACGTCAGGAACTTCCATTTAATATCCAATCCGGCAAATATACCCTGCGAATAGAGCAGACCGACCTGTTGGTCTACTTAGGAGAACCTTCTCCTTATTCCGTAGATCGTGAACTCTATATTGAGATGCTTCCTGTTACTGGCCCTTATATTGGCAGCGGTATCTGGCAATTTATCCTGGAACCCGTAGATGTAAGTGTAGGACAATATTATTTTTACCTGCCTTCTGCTGCAGGCAGAAATGAACGGACCGGCTTTACCGCACCTACTCCTCAGGTCACTCTGACCATTCCATCCACTTCCGCCAAAGTCATCACAGTGGGTGCCTACGACAGCACCTATGACTCTTATGCAGATTTCTCCGGAAGAGGCTATGCAGGAACCGGCCGGACCATCGGCGTGGTAACTGCCGGACTGGTCAAACCGGATCTGGCGGCTCCCGGCGTGAATCTTGCAGCCCCCGATCTGTATGGAGGATACCAGACGTTTACAGGGACTTCCTTCGCTACACCTGTCGTGAGCGGCAGTGCCGCGCTTCTTATGGAATGGGGGATTGTGAAAGGGAATGACCGTTTTCTATATGGTGAGAAAATAAAAGCATATCTGAGACGTGGCGCACAGCCAATCAGAGGAGAAGCTGTATATCCCAATAACAAAGTGGGATTCGGTGCACTTTGTACTGCAAAAAGTCTGCCCATCTAACGATAGGCAGACTTTTTATATACTTCTTTATTCCTGATAGAACACTTTTAAGGCTTCTACACAATACCAGGTATCCATGATGCCTGCTGTTTCCACAGCAGAATGCATTGCCACCTGCGGCAATCCGATATCCACACTTGACACCGAAACATGGGCCGTAGAAATATTTCCCAGCGTAGAACCCCCAAGGATATCCGAACGATTCGTATAAATCTGGCATGGTACTCCGGCCTTCTTACAAAGATCTTTCATCTTGGCAGAAGATACTGCATCAGAAGTATATTTCTGATTGCCATGGAATTTAATCACAATACCGCCGTTTAAGTATGGACGATTGGTTGGGTCCGCCTTTTCCGGATGATTGGGATGAACTGCATGGGCATTATCTGCCGAAATCAGGAAGCTCCCTGCCACCAGCTGACGATACTGTCCCGGCGTTTTATCAGCTGCTTCACATACTCTTATCAGCACATCCTCCAGGAAAGTAGAATCTGCTCCCTGTCTGGTCCCGCTGCCTACTTCTTCGTTATCGAACACTGCGCAGACATTAATATATTCCTGCGGTTTACTTTCCAAAAATGCTTTCATGGAAGAATACGCACATTGCAGATCATCCAGCCTTGGGGAAAATACAAATTCCTCATTGGCTCCCAGAATCCTGCCGGGCTCCCTCGTATAAAGGAATAAGTCCTGTCCCAAAATATCCTCCGGCTCTACTCCTGCCTCTTTCGCAACCATCTTTAACAGAGCATTCTTTCCATCCTGTTCTTGTTCCGATGATAAACTTCCTGCCATCAGCGGAAGCATGTCCACCTGCGGATTATATTCTACCCCTTTATTCATTTCCCTGTTCATATGGATAGCCACATTAGGAATGACCAGCAGATCTCTGTCAATATTTACCAGCTTTGTCTGCAGCGTCTCTCCTTCTTTTACCACCACTCTTCCTGCCACGGACAATGCCCTGTCCAGCCAGGTTGACAGAATCATACCGCCATATTTCTCTGTATTCAGCTTTACATACTGCTTCTCCACAATCATCTCCGGACCTTCTTTTACCTTAAAAGAAGGAGAATCACTGTGAGATGCCACCATATGAAACCCTTTGATCTCGTCTTTATCCGGGAACTGCAGAGCTATCAGAGAGGAATCATTGCGTACCACATAATATTTTCCGCCTTTTACGACGCTCCAATCTTCTGCCTCTTTCAGCTCCTGGTAGCCTTCTGTTTCCAACATTTCTTTTAAATTTCCAACCGCATGAAAACATGTCGGGCTCTTTTGTATAAACTTCAGCATTTCTTCTGCCGTCTCTCGCGCTGTCATCTTCCTTTACCTCAATCTTTCGTCTTGTGTATTTGTAACAGACACATAATTACCACTCCGGTAAGTGTGCCGATAATAAACCCTATTATAAACCCCATAACATAACATTTCTCCCTTCTGCTGCTTTTTAAGACAAAGATTTCTTCCCCTTAACATTATATGCAAAAAGAAGAATGCTTATAAAATAGATTCTTATGAATGATATACAATTCCCTTTGCAAGCTTTTGTGCTTTTTCTTCACCACATAGAATTGACGTTATCGCCAGTCCGAACGGAATCGCACATCCCATTCCTCTGGAAGTAATTACATGATCTGATATAGCAACCGGCTCAAAAACCACTTCTGCCCCTGCCAGTTCCTCTTCCATTCCCGGATAGCAACATGCCTTCCTGCCCTTCAGCATACCACGATGCCCCATGACAGTCGGTGCTGCACAGATTGCCGCAACATATTTTCCGGCTGCATAAAAATCATCCAGCCGAGCCATCAATCCCTGATGCTTCTCCAAATTAAGTGTTCCCGGCATTCCCCCCGGTAATACCAACATGTCCAGACTTTCAAACTCCACTTCTTCAAACACTTTATCTGCATTCACACAAATCCCATGAGAACCTGTCACTTCTTTTTCTTCTTTCACAGAAACCATTTCCACGGAAATTCCTGCCCTGCGGCAAATATCCACTACCGTCAAAGCCTCTATTTCTTCAAAACCCTCTGCAAAAAATACAGCTATTTTACTCATTCTAATATCCTCCGATAATATTATGGTTTGTCTGACTATTTTTATTATAATAACTTTTCCTTTATCTGTCACCCCTATTTTTTGAAAAAGCGGTTTCCTCTGAGAATTTGTTATCGTTTACTTAATGAACCTATACTCAGGCTTATTGTCGAAAAAATCTGAAGAATTCCATCTGAAGTTCTTCCCATAGAGGATGTATTCCTGTTCATGGTAAGAGAAAATCTGAAGGGTGCAATCCAGAGTCTTCCCATAGGGGGTATATTCCGGCTTATGGTAAGAAGAATTTCAGCTATATAAGAGAATGTAGATTGAAAAGTCACTCCATGGTCAGACCCGCTCATTTTGGAAAGGATGAGAAGTTGTTTTTTCCCGCATATTGGGGTATAATGTTCGAAAAGGGCAGAATCAAATGCGAAGCGACAGACCGGCAGCATCCCCGCCACAGCATTTCTGCTCAGGCGCCTTAATACCGCCCACAGCTGCTGCCCCAGCCACCGCCAAGTCACATTACTACCAACGACCAACCCAGGAGTTAATATTTATGGAAATAGAAAGAAAATTTACCTTAAAAACGCTTCCCGAACGTCTGGAAGATTACCCCCATCACCACATTGAGCAGGCCTATCTCAGTGTGGACCCTGTCGTTCGTGTCAGGAAAGAAGACGATGAATATTATCTGACCTATAAAGGGAAAGGAATGATGGCAAGAGAAGAGAGCAATCTTCCCCTGAACAGAGAAGCCTATTATCATTTGCGTGAGAAAGCAGACGGCAATATCATATCCAAGACAAGATATCTGATTCCCCTGCCCCATCCCGGCTTTAAAGAAGGATGGCCTACTCCGCCTGAGGATTACACCCTCACCATTGAGCTGGATGTCTTTGATCCGCCTTTTGCCCCTCTTATCATGGCAGAGGTGGAATTCGGAAGCAAGGAAGCTGCCGAGGCGTTCCTCCCGCCGGAGTGGTTCGATCAGGATGTCACTTATTGCAAAGAATACCATAACTCATATATGGCTTTAAATTATCATCAGTAATACCCGGAGGAACATATTATGGAAAGAATTATTAAAACGGTATCTGAAAAATACAAGGACGCCTCTCTTGATTTTGTGGAAAGAGTCTTCACCGATTCTGAAACTGCGGAGGACGGCAATCTGGTAAGACGCCTGGTTGCAGAAATTCGCTCCAAAAAATACTACCTTCCCGAGCTGGACCTGATCATGACGGATGAAAACGATGAAATTATCGGATATGCCATGTTTTCACGCTTCCATATTGAGGGAAGATACGAGGATGAGCTGTTGCTGTTATCCCCTGTTGCGGTGAAAACCGAGTTACAGCGACAGCATATTTCTAAGGAATTGATCGAATATGGCTTACAGAAAGCAAAGGAGCTTGGATACAAGGTCGTTCTCGTAGAAGGCAATCCCAGAAATTACAACTCCCGCGGTTTCAAAACCTCCGCTGCGTATGGTGTCTATGCCGGCGAGAAGATACATTTGCCGCATGTTGACTGTATGATGATTCAGGAACTCGTTCCCGGCGCACTGGATGATGTTCATGGTTATATTGATTATGGATTTTACGAGACCCTTTCATAGTAGATAAATAACAGCCCCTGCCAAATATTCCAACCCGGCAGGGGCTTCCATTAACATCTTAATCTTTAAACATTCAATTTCCAAATATCTTCATTATACTGTTCAATAGTTCTGTCAGAGGAGAAGAATCCGGCCTTTGCAATATTGGTAAGGCTCATCTTCTTCCAGTTCTCACGGTCCTCGAAGTCATTCAGCATCTTATCTTTTACGGCAATATAATCTTCCAGGTCAAGGAGTGTCATGAACCAGTCTTTATTGACCAGTTCTTTATGCAGTCTGTGGAGGTTCTCGGAATGACCTGCAGCCATTGCCTGTTCTCCGATGATGAAATCCACTGCTTCCTTGATAACAGGGCTGTTATTGTAATATTCTGCGGATACGTAATCTCTGTCTGCATAATGCTTGATGACAACATCCTTATTTTGACCGAAAATATAAATATTATCATCGCCTACCAGCTCATGAATCTCAACATTGGCACCGTCAGCAGTTCCCAGTGTCACGGCACCGTTCAGCATGAATTTCATGTTACCGGTTCCACTGGCTTCCTTGCTGGCCAGCGAGATCTGCTCGGAAATATCGCAGGCAGGAATCAGCTTTTCTGCATAAGTGACGTTGTAATTCTCTACCATCAATACTTTCATATAAGGAGATACCTCAGGATCATTGTTGACGATTTCCTGCAGTACCAGCAGCAGATGAATGATATCCTGTGCGATCACATAAGCAGGTGCTGCTTTGGCACCAAAAATAAATGCGATCGGTCTTGCAGGCTTCTTGCCGCCCTTAATCTCCAGATACTTGTGAATAATATACAATGCATTCATCTGCTGACGCTTATACTCATGCATTCTCTTGATCTGGATATCAAAGATAGCATGAGGATCCAGCTCAATACCCTCGTGTTCTGCGATATAAGCTACCAGTTCTTTCTTCTTTTTCCACTTGATTGCAGAAATAGCATCCAAAACTGTCTTATCCTCACGATATGCAAGCAGTTTTTCAAGCTCTGTGGCATCCTTCTTAAAACCATCTCCAATGGTATTGGTAAGCAGTTCTGTCAGTTCTCTGTTACAGGACATCAGCCATCTGCGGAATGTGATACCGTTGGTTTTATTATTAAATTTGTACGGATAAATCTTGTAAAAATGATTTAATTCCGTTTCTTTCAGAATATCTGTATGGATAGCAGCTACACCGTTTACAGAGAATCCATAGTGAATATCAATGTGAGCCATGTGTACTCTCTTCTCATCATCAATGATCTGTACCCTGGGATCCGGATACATCTTGCGGATGCGGACATCCAAAGCTTTGATTATGGGAATCAGCTGAGGTACAGCAGCTTCCAGATACTTTAAGGGCCACTTCTCCAGCGCCTCTGAAAGGATGGTGTGGTTGGTATAAGCACAAGTGTTGCTTACGACTTCAATTGCCTCTGCCATGCTGAATCCTTCCTGCTCTGTCAGGATTCTGATCAATTCCGGAATCACCATGGTAGGGTGGGTATCATTGATCTGTATCACAGCATGTTCAGGCAGCTTGTGAAGGTCATAGCCTTTCTGCTTCATTTCGGCCAGAATCAGTTGTGCAGCATTGCTGACCATGAAATACTGCTGATAAATACGCAGCATATTGCCTGCTTCATCAGAATCATCCGGATAAAGGAATAATGTCAGGTTCTTTTCAATGGCTTCTTTGTCAAAAGAAATACCTTCCTTTACCAGAGATTCATCTATTGTTTCCAGGTCAAACAGGTGCAGTTTATTCACACCGTTTTCATATCCCACCACATCAATATCGTACATGCGGCTCTTTACTTTTCTCTCACCGAAAGCTACCTCATAGGTCACATCCGTCTTTGTCAGCCAGGACTGCTTCTCTATCCAGTCATTCTTCTCGGCTTTCTGTAATTTATCATCAAATACCTGCTTAAAAAGTCCAAAATGATAATTCAGACCCACACCATCTCCCGGAAGTCCCAGGGTCGCGATGGAATCAAGGAAGCAGGCTGCCAGTCTTCCAAGACCGCCATTTCCCAGTGAAGGTTCAGGCTCTGCCTCTTCCACAGCGCTTAAGGCTTTTCCTTTTGATGCCAAAAGCTTCTGCACCTCTTCATATACGCCAAGATTGAGCAGGTTGTTGCTTAACAGCTTACCAATCAAAAATTCCGCAGAAATATAATATACTTTCTTTTCTCCGGTAATCGCTTTCTTATCGGCCATCATTTCCTTACAGACATTCAGCAGTACATAATACAGTTCCTTGTCACTGCAATCTTCAATCTGTTTCTGATAAAGCTGATTGGCCCAACCAGTGATTTTTGCTTCTACGTTCATGTCTTCCTCCAGTTCCGACCTTTTCGATCTTGTGAAAATTTTTTCTCTCCTCAAACTTTCTAATTATCTATATCAATGCCCCGGAAGCATTACTTTATACTCCCGCGCAAATGATATCTCTCTCAGTTTTTTAACAAATAATATCTTCATATTTCAATCTGACAAGTGTATGGGGCATAATGACTTCCCGTCCTTCTCCTCCATGCATCAGATACTGTAATTCTTCCACTGCTTTGGCAGCAATGGCATAGAAATCCTGTCTGACGGTATTCATCTGCTTTCCGGCATACCCCATCAGGGTAATTCCGTCAAATCCGCAGACCGGACGGAAAATATCCATTTCCGTCAATGCCCGCATGGCCCCGATGGCCATCAGGTCCGATGCACATACAATGACATCTCTGTCTTTTCCATATTCAAAAGTCAATTTTCTGGCCTGAAGCTCGCTGAAATTACCGCATTTTACCATCAGCTGCAGATTCAGCTCTTTGGCCAGCTCCTCCATTCCCTTAGCTCTCAGTTCTGCCACATATCCGTTCTTTTTTCCGGATAAATAAAGAATCCTGTGTCCATTATTGTCCAGAATGGTCTTGCGGGCTACCTCCATCTGTGCCTGCTTCTGATCCACCCACACACAGGAAGTACTCTCATTGATCAGCGGTGCATCCACCATTACCGTCTTGAAAATCTGCTTTTCCACAAGTGCACTAAGTGCCCTGCATTCCCTATTAATCCCGCAGATGATCAGCCCTGTGATATTCTGGGACTTCAGATATACGGTCAACTCCTCCAGACTCATTTCTTCAATCATGGAAAAGAAAATGGTGATAATGTCCAGCTTTCTCTCCTTGGCCTCATGCACGGCACCTGCAATGTACTGCATACTGATCTCGTCAATTGCCTGGGTACTGTTGTTAAGATGAATCAACAATGCAGCTCTTCCTGCCTGCTTGGAGGACAACGCAGCCGCTACCGTATTGGGTACAAACTGCAGCTGTTCTACTGCCGCGGCCACTTTAGTTCTGGTCTCGTCACTGATATTGGGATAATGATTCAATACCTTCGAAACCGTGGAAACCGCTACTCCCGCATGCTTTGCTACATCTTTGATTGATACCATCTCTGCCCCTCCTTAAAAATTCCCCTTTATTTTAAATCTATTTATTCATCAGAAAATCTGGAAAACGTTTTCTTTGGAAATCGTTTTCCTAATAATATACTAACTTTTTCCTTTTGTCAACTTTTTTCTTGGGTGGATCATTAATGGCGTGATAAAGTAGTTACCGTTCACTCTACGCCAACAGTGCCAAAATCAAGATGATAACTGAATGGCAATAAATGCTTCCTAAAATCCACAAAAAGATTGCATTTCATCCGAAATTGTGTTAATCTTTGTATAAGCAATGAATTCAAATCTATTGTGATTATTTTAACTGCTGCACGTTTTATTTAGACAGCAATAACTTATGGTGAAGGATATGAAGTAACCATACGACCGATTTTCCCACCATGTTGCCTTTGGAGTGACCGTCTATTATATCGATGCACTCTAAATTAAGAATTCACCAATACACCGGTGTTTTCTTTATGCGATATCACGGTATCTATGTGATATCAGAAGAAATAATCACATCAAAATTCTAAGATTCTGAATTGCCGAATGGCAAAAGAACTCCTTGCTTAATTACCCAATATTTACAATAGCAGGGAGCTTAGACGCTTCCTGCACATAGAAAGGAAGCGAATTATGGAAGAGAACCTGAAAATGCAGCAGGAAGAACCGGACATTCCTGAAAACTGCGATGTGAATTTGAGCAACTTTGCTTTATTTCTATCTGTTATGAAAATCAAAGAAGCTTATCAATGTACCATGAGTATAACTCTAGGTGAAGAAGATCTGGAACTGGAAGAAGTAAAAGTGGAACAGGTGGTTCTGAACAAAAGCGGAAAGCGGGCAATTCGGCTGGATGCGTGGGCGATAGACAAAAAACATCGCCAGATTAATACAGAGATGCAGAATGACACAGATTCTGATGATGTAAGAAAGCGCTCTCGATTTTATCAGGGATTGATGGATACGCCCATATTAAAAGCCGGAAAAGAGACACGCTACAAGAATCTGCCGGCCACAATTATTATCTTTATCACACTGTTTCTTGAACATGACCAGCAAAAATGGTCGGCCTGAATTGGTAAGTCTGCTTCAATACATGAAGAATACCCGCCTGGATAACCCGGAAATTACAGTGAAGGATGATCGGATTGTCCGATTGGATGAAATCGTACAGGAAGTGAAGCAGTCAGAAGAATGGGAGGCTGTAAAAATGAATTTGATTGAGATTGGTGAAGCTCGTGGTCAAGTCCGCGGTCAAGCTCGTGGTGAGAAAATGAAGTTAATCAGTCAAGTCTGCAAGAAGCTGGACAGAGGAACTTCCCCTGAAGTAATAGCAGAAGCCTTGGAAGAAGACTTGGATGTTATTGAAAGAATCTGTGAAGCTGCAAAAGAATTTGCACCGGAATATGACTGTGATAAAATCTATCTGAAACTGCATAAAAACAATTAGTGTAACATAAGCCAAGGAGCCGCATGCTTCCCTCAAAGAAAGTATGCGGCTCCCTGGCTTATGTCTCTTACTCTGCTGCCACCGCTCCGGTATACAGCTGATAATACTTCCCTTTCTGTTCAATCAGATCATCATGGGTACCTCTCTCAATGATGCGTCCCTGCTCCAGAACCATGATACAGTCGCTGTTACGTACTGTAGACAGGCGGTGCGCAATTACAAAAGTGGTACGGCCTTTCATCAGCTTATCCATACCATCCTGAACAATGCGCTCGGTACGGGTATCAATGGAGGAGGTAGCCTCATCCAGGATCAATACAGGCGGATCGGCAACAGCTGCTCTGGCAATGGCAAGCAGCTGACGCTGTCCCTGGCTTAAGTTACTGCCGTCTCCGGTCAGTACCGTCTGGTATCCCTGAGGCAGACGATTGATAAAGCTGTCTGCATTGGCAAGCTTTGCAGCTGCATAGACTTCTTCATCCGTAGCATCCAGTTTACCGTAGCGGATGTTCTCCATTACCGTTCCGGTAAACAGATGAGTATCCTGCAAAACAATACCCAGCGAACGTCTCAGATCAGCCTTCTTAATCTTATTGATGTTGATACCGTCATAACGGATCTTACCATCCTGAATATCATAGAAGCGATTGATCAGATTGGTTATCGTGGTCTTTCCTGCGCCGGTAGAGCCTACGAAAGCGATCTTCTGGCCGGGAGTCGCATACAGTTTTACATCATGCAGAACGATTTTCTCCGGAATATAACCAAAGTCCACACCATCAAAGACAACATCTCCGGTCAGCTCCTGATAAGTAACCGTACCCTCTGCCTTGTGAGGATGCTTCCATGCCCAGGTACCGGTTCTGTAAGGTACCTCTGTCAGTTTATCTCCTTCTTTTTCAGCACATACAAGGGTTACATATCCCTCATCTACCTCAGGCTTTTCATCCAACAGCTTAAAGATTCTGTCCGCACCGGCCAGCGCCATAATAATGCTGTTAAACTGCATGGATATCTGATTGATCGGCATATTAAAGCTCTTATTAAAGGTCAGGAAACTTGCCAGTTTACCGATTGTCAGACCGGTCCAGCCGTTTAATGCCAGGACACCGCCTACCATTGCACAGAGTACATAACTCATATTACCCAGCTGTGCATTGATCGGTCCCATTACATTGGCATAACGGTTTGCCCTGTTGGCATTTTCATACAATTCGTTATTTCTCTTCTTAAACTCTTCAATAGCGGTCTCTTCGTGGCAAAATACCTTTACCACCTTCTGACCGTTCATCATTTCTTCGATGTAGCCGTTGACATTTCCCAATGCCCTCTGCTGCCCTACGAAGTTGCTTCCGGAAAGCCCTGTCACTTTCTTCGTTGCGATCAACATGATGATTACCATAACCATGGTCACCGCCGTCAGCGGAACGCTCAGCCTGATCATACTGATAAAGACACTGACAATGGTAATCGCACTGTTGATCAGCTGCGGTATGGACTGGCTGATCATCTGCCTCAAGGTATCCGTATCATTGATGTAGATGGACATAATATCCCCATGAGGATGCTGATCAAAATAACTGATCGGCAAACTTTCCATATGCACAAACAATGCATCCCTGAAATTGCACAGCATGCCCTGGGTGATCACAACCATGATCCTGGACTGGATATAAGCGGCCGCTACACCGATGGCATAGAAACATGCCACCCTTGCGATTGCATGCAGTAAACCCGAAAAATCCGGATTCTGCTGCCCGATCAGAGGAGTAATATAATCGTCAATCAGGGTCTGCATGAACATAGTTCCCTGAACACTGGCCAGTACGGATACCACGATACACACAAGTACCACAACTGCAGCCAATGCGTAATCTTTCAAAACAAATTTCATTAATCTGATGAAAAGACCTCCCGGATTTTCCAGTTTCGGTTTCGGTCCTCTCATAGGTGGTCTGCCTGGTGCCATCTTACATCTCTCCTTTCTCGTCAAAGTCTCCGCCGCCGGAGGTCTGCTGCTCATAGACATCCTTATAAATAGCATTCTCCGCAAGTAATCTTTTCGGCGTATCGAATGCATTTACCTTACCGTCCTCCATGACGATCACCCTGTCTGCATGTTCAATACTGGAGATTCGCTGAGCAATGATAATCTTGGTCGTCCCCGGAATTTCTTCTGCAAAAGCCTTCCTGATCTTAGCATCCGTAGCTGTATCAACTGCGCTGGTGCTGTCATCCAGGATCAGAATCTTCGGCTTCTTAAGCAGTGCTCTTGCAATACAAAGCCTCTGTTTCTGTCCGCCGGATACATTAGTACCGCCCTGTTCGATATATGTATCATACCCCTGCGGCATTCTCTCGATAAATTCATCTGCACAGGCAAGCCTGCAGGCACGGATACATTCCTCCTCTGTGGCATTTTCATCTCCCCAGCGAAGATTCTCTAAAATTGTTCCCGAAAACAGTACATTCTTCTGCAATACAACAGCAACTTCATTACGAAGCGTCTCTATATCATACGTTCTCACATCTCTGCCGCCTACCATTACACTTCCTTCTGACACATCATAAAGCCTGCTGATCAGATTTATAAGGCTGGTCTTGGCACTTCCCGTTCCTCCCAGAATACCGATGGTCTCTCCTGATTTGATTTCCAGATTAATATCAGAAAGTACCGGTTCCTTACTTTCTTTATTATAACGGAAAGAAACATGTTCAAAACGAATGCTTCCGTCTTCCACCTGATACAGAGGATTTTCCGGATTCACAAGGTCGCTCTTTTCATTCAGTACTTCACAGATACGTTCCGCACTGGCCATACTCATAGTCACCATGACGAAAATCATGGAAAGCATCATCAGGCTGGACAAAATATTCATACAATAGGTGAGAAGACTCATCAGATCACCGGTAGACATATCGCCCACTACGATCATCTTCGCTCCCATGTAGCTGATCAAGAGGATACAGCTGTATACGGTAAGCTGCATCAGTGGACTATTTAACGCCAACACATTCTCTGCCTTGGTAAAAAGCTTCCTCAGCATTTCGCTTGCCTTTTTGAATTTTTCCACCTCATAGTCTTCTCTGACATAGGCTTTTACCACACGGATCGCAGACACATTTTCCTGCACACTGGCGTTCAGTGCATCGTATTTCTTAAAAATACTGTTAAAAGTCTTCATTGTCCTTGAAGAAATAAAGAACAGACATGCCCCCAGTACCAGCACCGCTATAAGATAAATACTTGCCACCTTGGGACTGATGAAAAAGGCCATGCACATGGCGCAGATCAATGTAAACGGCGCCCTGACACACATTCTTAAGATCATCTGATATGCGTTCTGCAGGTTGGTAACATCTGTGGTCAGACGTGTTACAAGACCTGCCGTACTGAATTTGTCTATGTTGGAAAAAGAGAAGTTCTGAATATTGATGAACATGGCCTCTCTTAAATTCCTGGCAAAACCGGTAGATGCCTTTGCACCGAAATACCCACCTGCAAAGCCTGATGACAAGGATACAATCGCTGCCAGCACCATGCATCCTCCCATTTTATAAATATGGGTCATGTTCCCCGCCTCGATGCCGTTATCTACGATAGATGCCATCATCAGCGGAATAATCATTTCCATGATTACCTCCAGCATCATACACAGAGGTGTGATAATACTGGGAAGTTTAAATTCCTTAATTTGCGCTCCAAGCGTCTTAAGCATAATTAGTTCTCCCTTCTGATATTCTGTAATTCTTCTTCCAGGTTATGATGAATGCGCCGCAACGTTTCCATAAAAACCTGCTCTTCTTCCTTCATCATCCCTTTCCGAAGCAATGCTTCCATCCTTTCCACATTCTGCCTTGCTCTTCTGGTAAATTCCTCAGAACTCTCTGTCAGATTCAGCTTCTTTAAGCGGGCATCATGCTGTACGGCTTTCCGCTCGATCAGACCATTCCGCTCCATCACCTGCAGCGTATTGGATATCGTTGCCCGTGATGACTGAAAAGCCTCTTCCAGATCCTTCTGAAAGACATCCTGATCTCGATGTTCGTCCAGATAACGGATGATCCAGTGCTGCAGCTGTGTAACACAGATACTGTCCTGTTCCCGGTCTGCTTTCATGATCTCACTGATCAGATTCTGAATTCCCCGAAGTTCAAAGCCTATGTGATCTTTTCTATCCATGGTTCCTCCTTTGCAGCAATTGCACTTTCCGCACTTTGTCAGTAAGCAGATTGTCAAATCGCTAATTGTCAGCACGCTAACTAACATCCATTATTATACACTCATACTTTCTTTTGTCAAGATAGTTGTCTGCATTATCTTACTATTCAGCCATCACCTTAGTAACAGTTCAGACAACCCTGGACGTAGGCGCACAAGTAACAAAACAGCAGCGCCCTCTTCGGAACACTGCTGTTTTATAAATCTCATATTCTTTTCTTATTTAACCGGGTATCTTACTTTGCAGCCGGATACTCGTTGCACAACAGACGATAAGGAGCCTCGTCCTCTTCAATCTTCGGGAATCTTCCTACAGGCGGATTGAATCTGTTGTCTGTATTGTCATCGTTACACTGGCTTACTTCGCCAAGCAGTACAGGGCCTGTTCCCTCTTCTACAGAGAAGTCATGATACAAAAACTGCTGTACATGGATACTTTCTCCGGGAGTCAGACGAATCTGGGTTCCGGCCGGCACCGTGTAAGTACGTCCATCAGTATGTACGGTTACGGGAGATTCATAATCGATTTCCTCATCCGGCAGAGAATTGTACACCTTAATCAGTACATTTCCGCCGCCGCGGTTGATGATATCTTCTGTCTTATACCAGTGGAAATGATTAGGAGCATACTGTCCTTCTTTCAGATACAGCAGCTTCTCGGCATACACCTTGGGATACTTATCTGCCATGGCACGGTTACCGTTACGAATGGTGATCAGCGAGAAACCGAACTTGTCAAAGTCTCCCATACCATAATCTGTGATATCCCAACCCAGCATACAATCACGTACTTCATCATACTCATGACCTATATTCTGCCACTGCTGCGGTGTAAAATGACAGAACGGAGGCAGGTAACAATGATATTTTTCACACATGGCTTCCAGTTCTTTTAATGCTTTGTTGATTTCTGAACGTTTCATACATTTTCCTTCCTTTCTGTGAACATGAATCGTTGGATTCTGTAAGACTCCCCTCAGAGTATCTTACACTTTTGATGTTATTATAGAGCCTGGACTTTACACAGACTACTCTTGACATGATATTTTTAGTGTGTTATTGTGACATCAGGGCAGATAGCATGAATGGTAACCAGCTGCCGCCGCAAGGGAGGACGAATCATGAAACCGGAACTTTATGATGCCAAAGAATATGTGGAGGCCCAGTCCGGGTGCTTATGTCATTATGTGCGAAGTGATACGGAATTTTTCCAGCTCCACTACCACAACTATTATGAATTATTTCTGGTCGTCAAGGGGGACGTGTGCCATGTGGTCAACGGCAAAGAGCAGCTGCTCTCAGAGGGACAGCTTTTGTTTATTCGTGATTTTGATGCCCACGAATACGTAAGCAGGAACGGAGAATATTTTGAATTCATCAACTTTGCCTTTTCCAAAGAAACATTGTATGCTATGATTGATTTTCTGGGAAAAGGCTATCCTTTTAAGACACTCATGACGGCAGAATATCCGCCTGTGGTAAGCCTGCCTCCCGATGAAAAGGAACATCTGGCTTATTCTTTGATCGAGCTTTATCAGGACGCAGATCAGGATGTGGTCAAGTTAAAAGCCCGCACGCTGCTTGTTCATGTTTTTACAAGATTCTTCCATAATTATAAGGAACAGAATCGTGAGATTCCCTCCTGGCTTGCCATCACTTATGAAAAAATGAAGCAGCCTCAGAACTTTACCGCCGGTGCCAAACAGATGTACCTGCTTTCCGGGAAAAGCCGGGAACATCTCACACGATGTATGAAGCAATACTATCATACCACTCCCACCGTCTACGTGTCTGAACTGAGGCTTGCACATGCGGCTAATCTGTTGCTTGTCAGCAATCTGAATGTAACCGACATCTGCTATGAGTGCGGGTTCGAGAATCTATCCTGGTTTTATAAAGTATTTTCCGCAAAATATGGGGTGACTCCTACGGAATACCGCAGAAGATATAAGGACAGGTAACCATCACCTGTCCTTTCTGTTTTGCTATTTCCTTATTCTTCTCCTGTAAAAAAGATTCCTGCTGCCTTTCTGGTCTTCTCCAGTGTCTCAATTACATCAAGCATCACATCCAGACGGCGGTAACATTCTTCATAATCTTTTTCCCTGACGATCTTTGCAATTCCCTGCGCCTCATAATGCATCCTTGTGGCATCAGAATGATGATTAACAGTCTCCTCTCCTTCGCGAGTCACCACCCTGACCTCTGTCAGCCCGTTGCTTCCGTCTTTTACATAGATATACCCTTTTTCCCCTTCTATCTGTACGAAATTAACGCCCCAGGTATCCTTCGCTCCCACGTTGCTGCTGACAAAACCATCATACTGTAGCACAAGCACACCGGAAGTATCCACCTGCCCGGGATATCTGTTGGGATAATATGCAGTAGTCTGTGGCTTACCGAACATAGCTATATTAAAATAGAGATTGTAAAAGCCGATATCCTGAAGACAGCCTCCTGCAAAATCTTTGCTGAATACATTAGTCACCTGTCCGGCCAGCAAAGCATCATAACGGCTGGAATACTGACTGTAATTACTCATGACCAGCTTAAGAGGCCCAATCTCAGCCAATGCCTGCTTCACCACCTGAAAATTAGGCAGGAAAGAAGGCGGTACTGCATCAAACAGGAACAGTCCCTTACTTTTGGCAAGAGTCACCAGTTCTTTCGCCTTCTCCAGTGTGGTAGTGAAAGGCTTCTCGCAAATCACATGTTTTCCATGCTCCAGAGCCATTTTCGTCTGCTCATAATGAAGACTGTTGGGCGATGCCACGTAGATGCAATCTATCTGCTCATCACTCATGAGTTCTTCCAGCTGCGTGTAGACCTTGGGCACTCCAAAGAGTGCAGCAAGTGCCTCCCCTTTCTCCTGACTTCTGGAATAAACTGCTTCACAGCTGACACCGTCTGTTTTACTGACGCCATCCAGAAATTTACATACAATTTCTCCGGAACCGATTGTCCCTATCCTCATCCCTTTGCGTCTCCTTTCATATATCCTTTTTCTTATTGTAACGTCTCCTGCCTGATAACGCAAGAACTAGTTCCAGCGGTATTTCCTATTTTAACTATATATGATATAATCAGAAGTAATCAGTAAAAATCAGTTGAAAAGGTTAGGAATATACGCATGAGAGAAGAATTTATAACGTATCCGACACCTGGAGAAAAGCTTCCTTTTATCATTGAACTGGCCGGCATCTCTTATTGTGACGGAAGCTATAAGATACACCGCTCTAATTCCAAGTGTATGGTAACTGAATATATTCTTTCCGGAGAAGGTACTGTCAGCCTGGATGGCAAGAAATATACTGCCAGAGAAGGAGATATCTATCTGCTTCCTGCAGGTCATAACCAGCTTTATTATTCAGATGCGAAAAATCCCTGGGTAAAAATATGGTTCAATGCCAGAGGTCCCTTGATCGATGAGCTTTTAAATATTTATAATCCCAGGAATATTGCAGTGTTTTCACAAGCAGGCGGAAAGGAGTTTCTTACTAAAATTCATGATATCGGAAAAGACAGCTCCTCCTGTGTAAAAGAAAAACACGATAAGTCAGCAATCGTCTTTCATCAGCTGCTTCAGTATCTGCATGAGAATTTTTATGCCAGAAAAGATGAATATTCTGAGGAGACCAAGATTCTGAAAGAATATATTGCCAATCATATCACAGAAGATATATCCCTGAAGGACTTAAGTCCTCTGGTATATCTCAGCGAATCACAGATTATCCGTATCTTCAAGCAGGACCTGGGGAAAACACCTTACGAATATATCCTGGAGCTAAAGATCGGACAGGCTAAAATGCTTCTTCGCAGCACACGGCTCATGATAAAGGAAATTGCCTTCCGGCTTGGTTTCTGCGATGAACATTATTTTTCTTATCTGTTCAAACAAAAAACAGGCCAAACACCCTCGGCCTATCGAAAGAATAGTTCTGTAGGCTGACCATATCTTTAAGCATGACCAGCCTACCCATCACTCAGTCCTTCGCTCATTTAAAACGGAGGACTTGTTTATTATAGTTAAAATACCAGTTCATCAATGACACCGAGGTCCCATGCCAGTCTGGAAAGAACATATTTGTCACGAATATCCTTTGTAGCTTTAAATGTAGTAGGAAGCAACTCTTCTTCAATTCCCATCTCGGTAACGGCCTTAGGTGCACCAATCGTATCCAGCAGCTTTTCAATTTCTGCACCGGAGGGCAGTTCTTCGTCCATTATCTTTAATATCTCATCCCAGTGCTCCAAAATGATCTCCAGTCTCTTCTGATGGCATTCCACATTGTATTTCTGCTCTTTTTCCTCCAGAGCAATCATAGCTTCTGCACCCTTGCCCAGGAAAGTTCTCAGTTCCTGACTCCATTTTGCATAGTCAAAGTCAGCCGCATAAGTAAGTGCCTTTTCTTTATCAGGCTTTATCTGTTTCATCTGCTCATACAATCTTGATGCCAGCAATGTACCCACACCGCACTGAATGCCGTGCAGATCCACACTTGTACCAAACTCCAGCCCTCTCATATCCCATACATGGGAGAAATAATGCTCCACACCGGAAGCCGGTCTGGATACCCCTGCGTATGCCATGGCCAGGCCACTGGTAACCAGGCCCATGAATACTGCCTCGATGGCCTGCTCATCCCTCTTTAACAGTCCCTCTGCATTTTCCACGCATCGCTTCAGCGCCTCTCTCACCAGTTCCGCAATGTCCTCTGAATAATACTCTCCGGTAATGATATGGGCAATCCTCCATTCACAGATGCTGACATATTTTGCAAGCATATCACCCAGTCCCGCCTGCAACATACGGTCAGGAGCCTCTTTTAAAATATCCGTATCTCCGATAATGATATCTGCACGTTTACTGGGCAGAGATATCTTCAGACCGTCTCTGGACATGGAAGAAGACGCTGAAGCATAACCGTCCATGGAAGGTGCCGTTCCTACGATAAAATAAGGTACATGGGCCACATTACTGAGTATCTTACCCACATCATTGATAACACCTGAGCCAACACCTACTACCAGATCACATGTCACATCAAAGTGCATGATAACAGAACCCACTGTATGTTCGTCAGGTTCCGGGACTTTATCCGGTACAATGTAACTGGTATAACGGATATCATTTTCCTCCAACAGCTTACACACCTTCTCTCCTGCTGCCCGATAAGTATTTACATCTGCCAGCACGAAAACCTTCTTTACCCCAAATGCCTTCACCAACAGCGGAAGCTTGTTCAATGCACCTTTTCCTGCATAGATTTTCTCTGCATCTTCCGGTCTGATTGTCTTTGCCATATTTTCTATCCTCCAAAACAATTTTTTCTTCTTGCAACCTTTGTCTGCTTATGATACAACTATAGTAATCCAATCAACATTTGTCAATTTCCATGATTAAAATCGACTAATTGCTCATTTATTGATTGTTTTACAGATTATAATGTTCATTTTCTGATTGTGGAGGTATGCCGATGCCATTTTACGAGAGAGAGGATAAGATCATCAATATTTTATTACAGAAAGATATCATGACAGTAAATGAGCTTGCCGATAAGCTCTATATCAGCAAACCCACTCTAAGACGCGATCTAATGAAGCTGGAACAAAAGGGACTCATCACCAGGACCCACGGAGGCGCTTCCCTGATCAAGAATCCGGCAGATACCAAGATTCCGTTTTCCCTGCGGGAACAGGAACAGAATAATGCCAAAACTGTCATTGCTCAAAAGGCCGTTTCTTTTATCAAAGACGGGGATATCATTATGCTGGATGCCACTACAAGCGCCTATCATATCGTTCCTTATCTGGCTGCTTTTCATAATATCATCGTCATTACCAGCAGTGCCAAGACCTCCCTGGCTTTAGGCCAGATGGGAATCCGTAATTTCTGCACCGGCGGACTCATGATCCCCAAGTCTTTCTCCTACGTAGGTGGCGATGCCCAAAGTATGGTTGCCCGCTATAATGCAGATGTACTGTTCTTCTCCTGCCGCAGTTTATCAGAGGATGGACTTCTTTCCGACAATTCCATAGAAGAAAATCTGCTGCGAAAGACCATGATGCGCCATGCCAAAAAGAAGATTTTCCTCTGTGACAGCAGCAAAATCGGCAAAGTAAGCCTGCATAATCTGTGTCATATTTCGGAAGTAGATGGGATCGTCTGCGAAACAAAAGTTCCTCAGACGATTCTGAATAGTTTGAAAAAGGATTGAAGATTCCCTAAGAGTCTTCAATCCTTTTCTCGTTGAATATTTATTCCAAAATATTGGATGTAATATAATCAACGCCCCATGCAATATACTTCTCAGCATCTTCAGCAGTATCCACTGTCCAACAGTTAACTTCGCGGCCGTTCTCGTGAAGTGCCTGAATCAATTCGGGAGTCAACGCCTTATGATTGATGTCCAGATCCAGTTTTGCTTCTACCAGCTTCTCTACCAGCCAGTCTTCATTCTTAGAAATGAGGAACTGTGCCTTCTGTTCCGGAACCAGTGCTCTTAAATCGATCAGATTATCCCAGGAGAAAGAAATGAAGATCACTTCATCCAGATAATCCAGTTCTTTGATTACTTCCACGATTCCGGCGATATCTTCCGGCTTCATTCTGTTCTTCAGCTCAAGAACTGCCTTCTTTTCATATTTCTTACAAATTCCTATGTACTCTGCCAGTATAGGAATGTAAAGGTCTGTTCTGTACTTTCCTTCCTGCTTGTCATACAGGCGGATGCGCTGCAGTTCTTCCAGAGTGGTCTCTTCCACTACTTTATTCTCAGCAGATACACGACTTGTGTTATCATCGTGAATGATCGCATATTTTCCGTCACTTGTTACATGGACATCGGTCTCGATTCCAAAATGGCTGCGGCTTCCGGCAGCTACAAATGCAGCCAGAGTATTCTCCATCTCCAGACCGCTTACTCCTCTGTGTGCGATCATCCGCACACCCTTCTTATCAACTGAAATGGTATTCATAAGAATCCTCCTTGTGATAAATAAAATATTCAAGTTCCGCTTAAAAGACAAAAACGCATCAAAACAAAAAGTTGCCCTTTTGTCTTGATACGTCTCCTCGTCTCTGCATCTTAGTAATTATAACATTTGGCTTATGTTAATGTCAATCATTAAGTGCATTCTCCTCCTTTTTAACATTTCTCAAACATTTTACAAAAATCTTATAAACATCCCCCTCCTATAATACAGTCATAATCAAAATGAAATGCAAGGGAGAATGAATATGGGATATGAATATCTGATCGTATTTTTGGCGGCAGCCTTAGCCGGAATCGGAACAGGGCTTGTAGGACTCAGTGCAGCAACGGCAATGGTGCCGCTGCTCATTGTGCTTTGTCCCACTTTCGGCGGTGAGCATGGCGCATATATGGCTACAGCCATCGCGCTTGCAAGCGACATACTCGGCTCTGCCGTAACCGCAGGTGTATATGCTAAGAATAAGAAAATAGATCTGAAACACGGTTGGCTGATGCTGACCTGCATTGTTACCATGTGTACCATAGGTTCTGTTGCAGCTTACTTTACACATCAGACGGTGTTGGGTGGATTTTCCCTTTTTCTATGCGTTGCGATCGGTATTCGTTTCCTCGTAAAACCGGATTCCAAGGAACGTCCCGAAAAAGATGGAGCGGTAAAGTTAAGTGCCAAAGAAATCGTGGTTTCCCTATTCTTTGGCCTGACCATCGGTTTCGGAACCGGCTTCTTCGGTTCCGGCGGCGGGATGATGATGCTCATCGTCTTTACTGCCATGTTGGGCTATGACCGCAAGACGGCTGTTGGTACCTCCACCTTTATCTGCTCGGGATTTATATGGGCTATATTGTGATTTTTGCAGCCTTACTGGTCTTAATGCGCTTTACTACGCCTGTGCCGGACTATATTTTCCGAAAGCTTCTGCACTTTGTAGCGTTTACCTCCATTCTCCCTCTTGTTTTTTGTACCGATATCTGGTGGATTGCCGCAGCGGTAGAGGTTTTCTTTCTCATTATTGTAATCATTGCTCTCCACGCCCTGGAAGGATTTTCTTTCTATCAAAAGCTTTTCGTAGAAAAAAAGACGCATGAAGTACTGTCAAGCTTCATTCTTCTGTTTTCGCTGATGACGGTACTCATCATAGTCTTCTGGGGCGGATTCGGTGACGAATACAGATATATCATTATTGCTGCCATCATGGCATGGGGCCCGGGAGATGCGGTTGCTGCCATTGTGGGCAAAAGCTTCGGCAAACACAAGCTGCAGGGCAAAATGATCGAAGGAGTAAAATCAGTGGAAGGCAGCGTTGGTATGGCCATCACCTCTTTCCTCTGCACACTTGTTGTTCTGCTCACCATATCAGGGCTTTCGTGGTATACCGCATTACTTTTTTCTGCAGTGATCGCACCTATTGCTGCCCTGACAGAGCTATATACACGCAAGGGGCTTGATACCGTGACTGTACCGATTATTTCAGCCCTTATCCTGTCGCTGACTTTGTTATGAGGATATTCTTAATCGAATAATATCTCCTCCACCGTAACAAACACAAAGCCATCCTCCAGCAGTTCATCCACAATCTCCAGGGCTGCCGTCACCGATGATTCATAGTAGTCATGCAGGAGAATGATATCATTCTCCTGGGCCTTGTCAATGACCTTGCCGGCCACGCACACTGCATCATCGCTGCACCAGTCCAGGGGATCTATACTCCACAGCACTGGGATCATATTCAGTTCCTTTTCCAGTTTCTTATCCCAGCTGCCGTAAGGCGGCCGAACATATACAACCTCTTTTCCTGTGATTTCCTTAATGATTTCGTTCGTCTTGACAAGTTCTGCCTTGAATTGCTCCTGATTGGAGCTTCTGAGCTGAATGTGGCTGTAAGTATGATTTCCTATGACATGCCCCTCCTCGCTCATGCGCTTGATGATGTCCGGATATTGGGCAGCATGTTCACCTGTAACAAAAAACGTGGCTTTTACACCACGTTCTTTCAGCCCGTCCAGAAGCTGCTCGGTATAGCGAGGATGAGGGCCATCGTCAAAGGTAATACAAATCTTTTTGGTTCTGGCATCTCCCATTGCATCTTCCTGTTCCATGTTCTCCTGCTGCATGTCTGCCGTTCCCATGCTTTCACGGATTTCACGCTTCTGCTTCTGCCCATATCCCCATACTGCCACTAAAAGCAGGCAGAACATCATGATTCCCCCAAGCTTAGCCATCATAATCTTCTTCATCTATTTCGCTTTCCACGCAGCCACTTTGCCTATGACTGCGGTATCTCTGCTCTTATTATAATATATGCCGATTGGCTGTCTGTTATTTCCTACAGCAGGCCTCTTCCCTTTCTCTGCGCGGTTCTTCCTCTTCTGTCTGCAGCAGGCGGATATAATGATTGGCCTCCCGCAGCACATGGTCTGCAAGTAACGGCAGAATAATGGACGCAATCTTGCAGTTTAAGATGCCTTCCGTTCCGGCAGCCTTGAAATCACGGTATCTCAAGGTCTCTTCCAAAGTTTCCTGCGTCATGCCAAGAGCCCTGCAGTCCTGCTGTCTTGCCTTTTCCAAAAGTTCCTGATACTCTGCAGCAAACTTATCCGCCGTTTCAATCAGCTTCACTTCGGTAGGGTCCAACAGCCCTCTGATAAAGAGCGCATGCTCCATCATGATTCGATTCCAGAATTCTTCCGTCTTCTTAAGATCGTTTAAAGAACAATCATGATTCTCCAACAGTTCTCTCACGGTAGCACGATACAGCTTATTCCGTCCGAAGGGTATATTGCGTTACTACTTCTCCTGAATCCAAGATCCGACTTCCCACTCTTCCATCGCTGATTTCCACAACTTCACGAAGCAGGTCCTCGAATTGCTCCCTGAACCAACTGGCATCTTCCATCCACTCTGTGTCCGCACATGGGAATCCCGCCTGCAAAAAAAAAGAATGCTCTTTCATGATCCTTGCAAAAAAACAGATGGGTCTCCAACGATAATGTTACATAATTTTCCATGAACCATCATACCTTTATATTTTGCGTTCACTTTAATATATGTTTGCCGGAGAACAAGGTGCGAAACAATCGGCAGATTTCAGCATGCTTTATTCAAATTGTGCCTGATAAAGCTGTACTTCTTGATAATCGGAACCATCTTACTCTCCCTGATTACACAAACTGATTCCTTTCTTTATCATAATGATAATCAATGGACGCCAGCTTGTCTGTAATCTCTTTCTCTTCAACATCCAGATCTTCGCATAAAGCATCAAGACTGGAATAATAATCGCGCAGCTTCAGATTCACGAAACTGAGCAGCATCACCGGATCTTTCGGTATCATTTTACGCCTCCTTACATCTGGCTCAGCAAAGTTTCTTTTGCCTGTGCAACAGCCTTGGCCACACTTCCCTCTTCAAAAGGCACCGCCAGATTAGCATAGCGCAGCGTCTCTTTGTAACTCATACTGCCGCCGCAGCTGCAAAGCTTCTTGTAATCTGCCCAGGCAGCCTCGTGATCCTCACGATTTTTCCCTGCAAATTCCATGGCACCCATAGTGGTCAGCGTGTAGTTAATATAGTAGAAAGGATAGAGGTAGATATGAAGCTTATGATACCAGTATCCGCCTCTTTCCATAAATTCATCATTGTCGTAAGTACGCCATGGCATATATTTTTCCTCCAGCTTATGCCATTCATACGTACGCTCCTTAGGTGTCAGCTCCGGATGGGCATAGCAAATATGCTGGAACTCGTCCACTGCCACACCGAAAGGTACGAAAGTAATCGCATCCTGCAGATGCGCAAAGCGGAACTTATCGGCCTGCTCTCCGAAGAACCACTCTGCATAAGGATAGGAGAACTGCTCCATGGACATAGAATGAATCTCCGCAATATCCGTGGATACCCCGTAATAATCGGAAATGGGCTGATGACGCATAGCCATATATCCCGCAAACGCATGTCCCAGCTCATGGGTTAGTACCTGCATGTCTCCGATGGTATGATTAAAGCAGGAGAATACGAAGGGAGCTTTCAGGGAAGGCAGATATGTCATATATCCTGTAGAAGCCTTGCCCGGCTTATTCTTCAGGTCCATCAGTTCATGATCGATCATAAAATCAATGAACTCACCGGTCTCAGGGCTCATCTCATGGTACATCTTTCTGGCCTGCTCCACCATGAAGTCATCATCTCCGGCAGGCTCTGCATTGCCGTCAGGATATACACGATTCTCATCGTATACCATGATTTTATCCACACCAAGGCGCTTTGCCTGTGCTTCATACAGCTTTTGGCACAGCGGCACCAGTTCCCGGCGCACCTGTTCCCTGAAAGAAGCAACTTCTTCCACACCGTAATCCGTTCTGCCCTGATTCATGTATCCCAACGGAATATAATTTTCAAATCCCAGGTTCCGTCCCATCTCATTACGGATGGCGATCAGCTCGTCCCAGATTTCCTCCAGCCGTTCTTCATGAGAATGATAAAAATCGGAGTAAGCCTGGAAAGCAGCCTTTCTCTTTTCTCTGTCCTCATGTTCAAAATACTTCTGGATACCGTAAAGATTCAGCGTCTGTCCCTCAAATTCGATTGCTGCAGAAGCCATGATCTTCTGGTACTCATCGGTCAGCTTGGCTTCTTTCTGCATCAGCGGAATATTGGCTTCGCAGAATGCCTTCTGCTGCAGCTCCATCTGTACGAAAATCTTCTTTCCGAACTCTGCCTCAAAGTCGGCCTTAAACTTGCTTCCCATAAATGCCTGGTTCAAGGCGATCAGATAAGGCATCACGGTAGGATACGTCTCATTCAGGTACTCGTTCTCTTTCTCATAATATTCATCTGTGGTATCTACGGTATGTCTGATATGCACGATGCTGAAGGTAGTAGTCAGTTCTTTCGAAATCTCATCCATTTCCATCATGCAAGCTCTGGCCTGCTGATAGTCCTCCGCAGACTGTACCTTTGCAGTCAGTTCCTGCGCCTTCGTCTTCAAAGACTCTAAGTCCGGGCGCTCGTATTTTAAAGTAGAAAATTTAAAATCGTTCATGTCGTTCCTGTTCCTTTCTCGCTAATATGTTCTATTATATAACACCTTGACAATTTACGCCACATTTTTGTTACAGCAAACAAGGGCTCTGGATTGCTCCAAAGCCCCGTCTGTATCAGCCCGTTTATGGCCTTTCTTTCACCTGTGCCTTCAGATTATCATTTTCAACGCTGATTAAAATCGTATCCCCTTCTCTTACCTGGTCTGCCAGGATCAATTTCGCTGCAAGAGTTTCCACATACTTCTGTACGTAACGTTTCAGAGGTCTTGCGCCGTAAACCGGATTGTAAGCATTCTCTACGATAAACTCTCCGGCTTCCTCAGACAATTCAATGGTCAACTCCTTATCGGCCAGTCGTCTGTTCAGGTCATTCACGATCAGATGAATGATTCCGCCAATGTTATCTTTCGTCAGCGGCTTAAACAGAATGGTCTCATCCAGTCGGTTTAAGAATTCCGGTCTGAAATGATTGCGCAGATCGTTCATAACCATCTCTTCTGCCTCGGGCCTAATGGAACCGTCCTCATTGATACCGTCCAACAGATAATTGGCTCCGATGTTAGAGGTCATAATCAGGATCGTATTCTTAAAGTCCACGGTCCGTCCCTGGGAATCCGTCACACGACCGTCATCCAGCACCTGCAGCAGGACGTTGAACACATCAGGATGTGCCTTTTCAATCTCATCAAACAGCACTACGCTGTAAGGCTTCCTGCGCACCGCCTCTGTCAGCTGACCGCCTTCTTCATAACCTACATATCCGGGAGGCGCTCCGATCAGTCTGGATACGGAGAATTTCTCCATATACTCACTCATGTCGATACGCACCATATTATTTTCATCATCGAACAGTGCTGCTGCCAGCGACTTGGCAAGTTCTGTCTTACCTACACCGGTAGGTCCCAGGAACAGGAAGGAGCCGATCGGCTTCTCAGGATCCTTGATACCTGCTTTGGAACGGATGATTGCTTCCGTCACCTTGGTTACGCCTTCCTCCTGACCGATGACTCTCTTATGAAGTTCCTCGTCCAGATGAAGTGTCTTGTTACGTTCACTCTCTGTCAGCTTTGCTACCGGAATACCGGTCCAGCGGGAAATGATTCTGGCAATCTCATCCTCGGATACCTTTTCATGTACCAGGGATAACTGCGACTCATTTACGCTCTCTTCCTCCTGCTCCAGCTGTTTCTTCAAGGCGGGAAGTCTGCCATAGCTTAACTCTGCCGCCTTTTCCAGATTACCTTCTCTCTGTGCAATCTGAATCTGACTGTTGACCTCATCGATCTCCTCACGCAGCTTAGACAGCTTCTCTACGGAGTTCTTCTCGTTGTCCCACTGAGCCTTGCGGCTGGCAAAATCATCTTTCAGCTCTGCCAATTCCTTCTGCAGGCTTTCCAGACGTTCCTGGCTCAACCTGTCATCTTCCTTCTTCAGTGCAGCTTCCTCAATTTCCATCTGCATAATCTTACGCTGCAGCTCATCCAGTTCTGTAGGCATGCTGTCCAGTTCCGTCTTAATCAGAGCACATGCTTCATCCACCAGGTCAATGGCCTTATCCGGCAAAAATCTGTCGGAAATATAACGGTTGGACAAAACAGCAGCACTCACCAGCGCATTATCCATGATCTTTACACCATGATATACTTCATAACGTTCCTTCAGTCCTCGCAGGATAGAAATAGTATCCTCCACAGTAGGCTCATCTACCATTACCGGCTGAAAACGACGCTCCAGAGCCGGATCCTTCTCGATATACTGACGGTATTCATCCAGTGTGGTGGCACCGATACAATGCAGCTCACCTCTGGCCAGCATAGGCTTTAACATGTTGCCCGCATCCAGCGCACCGTCAGTCTTACCTGCACCAACGATGGTATGCAGCTCATCGATGAACAGAATGATCTGTCCGTCACTGTTCTTCACATCCTCCAGCACTGCTTTCAGACGCTCCTCAAATTCGCCTCTGTACTTGGCACCTGCCACAAGGGCACCCATATCCAGCGAGAAAATCTTCTTGTCCTTCAGTCCCTGTGGTACATCTCCACGGACAATACGCTGTGCCAGTCCCTCTACTACGGCTGTCTTACCTACACCGGGTTCACCGATCAGCACCGGATTATTCTTAGTCTTACGGGACAGGATACGGATGATATTACGGATTTCACTGTCACGCCCGATAACCGGGTCAAGCTTCTGATTCCTTGCCTTTTCCACCAGCTCCTGACCGTACTTTTCCAAAGTATCATAGGTTGCCTCCGGATTGTCACTGGTCACTCTCTGATTGCCTCTTACAGTCGAAAGTGCCTGCAGGAAACGCTCCCTGGTGATTCCGTATTCCTTCCATATCTGCGCAATTTCCTTATTAGGATTCTTAATCATAGCCAGGAACAAATGCTCCACGGATACGTATTCGTCTCCTAACTGCTTCGCTTCATCCTCCGCACTGATCAATACCTTATTCAAAGCCTGGCCGATATACACCTGCCCGCCCTGCACCTTAGTGCGCTTCTCGATAGCCTGCTTTGCGCGGTTTACAAAATGTTCCTTCTGAATCTCCATCTTCTCGATGAGCTTCAAAATGAGGCTGTCCTCTATGGTCAAAAGGCTGTAAAGTAAATGTTCCTGCTCAATTTCCTGATTACCATATTCATAGGCAAGACTCTCACAGCCTTGCACAGCCTGCATGGACTTCTGGGTAAATTTCTGAATGTTCATTACATTAGCCCTCCTTTTCTTTGTTCTATTGATAATATAACACAACAAACACAGAAATCAATAGGCAAATGATAAAAAAATTATAAATTTTCAGTTCAGCCATAGCATGATAGATGTGTGAATCATGCTTGCATGAATGAACACATCTGGCATGCTATGAGCGGAGCGCCCTCTTATGAGCAAAGGTAGCTGCGCAGCAGCGGAAAGCCCCGCAGGGGCGCCTTTGCGAATGGGCGCGGGCTGAACGTCTCGCCTTCAGCCATAGCATGATAGATGTGTGAATCATGCTTGCATGAATGAACACATCTGGCATGCTATGAGCGGACCACTCACCTGCATACCCGCATCAGGTCTTCCCCCGCCTTCACCCGCGGGTTATCGCACACGCTCACATTCCCGTAGTCCTTAGCCTCCACTACCGTAACTACCACTGATGGGTCATACCCCTCTTCCCGGATTCCCTCAATATCAAATTCCAGAAGCGGCTTTCCCTTATTCACGATCTCATTCTGCACGATCCTGGCGCGATAATACCGCCCCTCCAGCTCTTCAGTATCTATCCCAACCTGTATCAAAAGTTCAATTCCATAATCCGTCCTGAGACGCATGGCGTTTCCTGTAGGATACAGCTTCGTAATCTTCCCTGCTGCCGGTGCATATACCATTCCCTGTTCCGGTATGATCCTTGCTCCTCTCCCGGTTCCTTCCCGAAGATAACACACCTCTCCGGACACCGGACTCCCCACAGTCCATCCCAGCGAAATCCTCTTCTCCCCTGGAACACCGCCTTTCTTACCTCCTCTCCTATTGCCACTCTTCCCATTCCTCCCAAGTTCATCCTCTTCACCCTTCCCCTTCATTCCCTTTCCATCTCTCCCAGCACCATCCTCTTCCCAGCCGCTACGTTCCTCTCTCTCATCTTCCTTCCCTTTGCTCCATCCAAATCTCCCAATCAACAACCCCGCCAGAAAGAACACTGCTGAGCACCAAACATTCACAACCAATTCCATAAAAACCACCTCTTTCCTTCTTTCCAATTACTTTCCGCCAAACCACGATTTTTTATTCACGAGTACTAAATTTTATAGCGGCACCTCATGCCTTTCGCACTCTCCAAGCCCCGTACAAATTATTCAAAAAATTGTTGACACACCGCCCAGCCCGGTGGTATACTGCAACTGTATTCTAAATGAAAGTCATTGAACTCACATATTTTTGTAAGTCATTGTTACTTTTAATGATGGTTTACAAAAATATGTGATTTTTTTGTCCTACGTTTTAGAATCACCAACATTAACGGGACATCGTCCCATTTCCAAGGAGGAGATTATTATGAATAATGGTACAGTTAAGTGGTTCAATGCTCAGAAGGGCTACGGTTTCATCACCAACGATGCTAACGGCGAGGAAGTTTTCGTACATTTCTCTGCTATCAACGCTCAGGGCTTCAAGTCTCTGGAAGAAGGTCAGAAAGTTACTTTCGAAACAGAGTGCGATCCTCAGAACAGCAGCAAAGTACGCGCTACCAACGTTACTGTTGTAGCTTAATTGCATCAGGAGAATCCAGACCGGTAAGGTAATCTTACCGGTCACTTTTATTTGGGAAAGGGTGCAACTTCAATTTTCTTATTGACAAATTTTACCGAGTAGTATATGATAAATTCACTTGCATACATCCTGTGAGGGAGTAGTTGGCGGCAGCAGCCGCGGCAATGTCAACATAATGATGTCCGGTACATCTGGCATTGTCTAAGCATCGTCCTTGTTTTTCCATTGAAGATACGATATGGATTGAGAGGGAATGTGATAATGAGACTCATGGACAATAGCGGCACATGCCGTTTATTGTCCGTGAGTTTTTTTGTATACTTGAAAGGAGAAAATGAAAATGAGTACTTTTAGTTTGTTCATCATCGCTGTAGGATTATCCATGGATGCATTCGCCGTGTCCATCTGTAAGGGTCTGGCAATGAAGAAGATCACCCTGAAGAAAGCCGGTATCGTCGGGTTATGGTTCGGCGGTTTCCAGGCGCTGATGCCAGCCATCGGTTATCTGCTGGGCAGCCAGTTTGAAAGTTATATTACTTCCATTGACCACTGGATTGCTTTCGTATTATTGTCTCTGATCGGCCTTTCCATGATCAAAGAAGCTCTGGGCAAAGAAGAAGAATGCCAGGATGACTCTCTTGCTTTTAAGACCATGTTCCTTTTGGCCGTAGCTACCAGTATCGATGCTCTTGCCGTAGGTGTTACCTTTGCTTTCCTGCAGGTTGACATCATCCCCGCAGTCTGCTTTATCGGAATCATCACATTCCTTTTATCCATGACCGGTGTGAAGATCGGCAATGTGTTTGGAATCCGTTACAAATCTAAAGCCGAATTAGCAGGCGGTATTATCCTGATCCTCATGGGCATCAAGATTCTGCTGGAGCACCTCGGAATCCTCGGTTAACTATATCCGTAAAATAAATTTTAGGCTGTCTGCAAATTTTGCAGGCAGCCTCTTTTATCACCTTCACATTTTTATCACTTTCACATATTATCCCTCTACCGTTTCCATCCGGTAAAAGCACAAAGAAGCGATGGTCATGAAAATAGCAGTTTCTCCGGCCAGTAGTACTGTTATCATAATATATGCCATGTTCAGCCCGCCTGCCATCATACCCAGACAGCCGCCGATTACAGCCACTGTAATCGCTATTCCCATCAGAAACAGCTGAAACATCTGCTTTCCGATCTGTCCCAGGACATTTCCCACCGCGATCTCTGCCACCGCAAGAATATAAAGTTTGCAGGCATTGAGCATCACGAACATCAGAATGGACAGCGCTATGGTCAGAGGCTGCTGCCCCATTACGATTCCGGCCGGGACCGCCAGAAGTGTACCGTTTATGAGTGCCTGAATATGCTGCATAAGTGTTGCATACCATAATTTGCTAAAGGCCGTATCCGGAATCAGAAAGGTATACGGAGACTTCAGCTCCACTCCCCATTTCCCGCTGAGTGTGGTAAATATGAAGACCACATAAGCCATTACCGCCGGAATCATGAAATTCGTAAAGTTTCCAAAGCCACCTTCTGAACGATACAGCCAGGCAAGGAAAATACTTGCACCAAGACAAAACAGCGTTGTCATATCAAAGAAAAAGAAACGATTCTTCTTGTATTCCAGCAGCTGACGATAGAAAATCGCTTTAGCCCCGCTCCCCCGATAGGAAACCTCCGCCCTGCCGAAATGCTTCTTCTTTCCTATTCTGACATCACTGCGGCCCTGTCTGCGGCTTGCCACCAGTTCTTCATAGTCCTCTGCAAACTTCATGGCATCCTCATAATACTCTCCGTTGCACTTCATCCGAAATGCTCCCCAAAACACTGCCACAAGCAATATCAGATACAACACACTGCAGGTCACATTCACAACAGTCGGTCCCGTAAAAAGGAGATGAAGCACTGCCGTATACCATCCGATCACCGGCACCATCTGCACTGCGTCACTGTGGAGATATCCCAGAACAAACTCCCACGATAATCCTTCTTTCATGTATCCTGACACTGCAATTATCACCAGAATTCCTACTAATCCATAAGCGGCTTTTACTACAAGTGCACGGCCCTTTTCCCCCAGCCGCTGATTGCCGTAGCACAGCAGCATGATACCGCTCTCCATCAGATTTTCCACCACCATGGAAAAAAGGAAGTATAGCACCATCTGCCACCAGGTTACCTTGAAAATATAGGCACCACCCAATGATACCGCCAGATTCAGAAACAGATTCACCAAAAGGTTCTTCACATGAGAATATAGCAGCACCTTCTTAGGACTGACAGGTGCAGTAAACAGAAAATGTGTGTCACTCTTTCGAAACATCAGTCCTTTCCGTTTGGCATAGGCAATCAGATTCGCCGGGATCACCCAGAAAGCAAATGCTGTAAGCACCGCTGCCATTCCTTGTGGGTTGTCCATGTGGAACTCACTGAACATGCTCTTGAACGAAAAAGGAATCAGGAACAGGTACAGAATTATGATTGCCAGATATACATAAGTTACCGGCTTTCGAATTGCCTTGCGCAGCCTGTTTACTAACGTATGCCTGTACAGATACAGAATGGCATTCATCACTCCACTCCCCCTTCTGAATCCGGACGTTTTCCCTCCGTCACAGAGAAGAACAGTTCCTCCAGATCTTCGTTTCCTACATCTTCTCTGGTGTAGCTTCCCAGAATATGCCCCTTATTCATGACAAAAGTAACATCCCACAATTCCTTTACCATTTCCAGCATATGGGTACTGATCAGCACAGTCACCCCCTGTGCTTTCAGTTCCAGTACCACCTGCTTCAATTCCTTGATGGCAGCAGGATCAAGCCCTACCATAGGCTCATCCAACAAAATTACCTGCGGTTTAATGATCAGGGCGCAACAGATACTTACCTTCTGCATCATTCCCTTGGAAAGTTCATTTCCCAGCTTATCCTGCTTATCCAGAAGTTCAAAACGTTCAAGCAGCTTTTCCCTCTCCTGTTTTGTCACAACTACACCATAAGCTCTTTCCATGAATTCCAGATGCTCTCTTACCGTAAGTGCCTCATACATATTGGGAATCTCCGGCACATAGGCAAATATCTTTCTGGCTTCTATCTCCCTTGCATCTTTCCCCTGAATCCTGATACTTCCGTCATAGCGAACCAACCCGGCGATACTCTTGATTACCGTAGATTTCCCCGCACCGTTGGGCCCAAGCAAAATTCCTACTGTCCCGTCCGGCACCTGAAAGCTGATGTTATCCACCGCAAGCAGCTTTCCATATTTTTTCGATACTCCCAAAACCTCTAACATAAATACTCCCTTCTTTCCTTATAAAATCAATAGACGTACCCCATAAAGCACCAGCAGGTGAATCGGATAAAACAGATAAAAAACGTACTTAAGCTTAAGTCCTCTTTCCCCATTATAGAATGCTACCGGTATGAATCCCAACGGAGCCAGCAATTCCGTCAGACTTCCGTGATACAGATAATCTCCGGCTACAAATGCAATAGAACCTGCAAGTATCTGCTTCTTCCTGTCCCCCCGGAAGAAATACAGCACAGCAATACATAAGACACCGTATCCGCCATAATCCGTATTTAGAAGATCTGCTGCCAGCATTCCGGCAAAAAGGATTCCGATTGCCAGAATACCGGTTATCCACTTGCTCAGATTGAACTCCTTCACTTTTTCCACGCCAATCATTACCACAAACCCCAGAAACAGTGTAAAGAATACATTCTGATAATTTGTACTCAGCCAGGTATCTGCAATCGCCAGATCAAACGGCACTTCCGAGACAATTGCAAAAAGAAGCAGCCGTCCTGCATAACGATATCTGTTCGAAGTCTTCTGAAACCCTTCTATCAGAAGATAGCAGTATATTGGAAAAGCGATTCTTCCTATGATCAGCCGCAGAATCTGATCTATGTAAAGCAGTTCTGTCCCAACCATCAGACCGTTATATGCCGAAGCACTCTGAAAAATCACAGGTTCCAGAATAACGGCTCCGATGTGGTCAATCAACATGGCCGCCAGCGCGATCAGCTTCAGCGTACTGCCGGTAATCCCTCTTTTGGTATATACTCTGACTTCGTTCAATTCTTTGTCCTCCCGGGATTCTTTCCATCCGGTGCCGTTTTGCCGACACCGTAAAAAATACGTTCAGCTCATTTTTTTGTATTATTTGATTAATACAATAAATCATTCTGTGCAAAATGTCAATCCTGGATTATGCACGAATCTGTTATTTATCGTGCACATCGTAACAGTTCAGACGCGCCATTCGCAAAATTGCGCCTGCGGCGCTCTCCGTCGCTTCGCGACTATTTTTGCTCATGATCTGGCGCTCAGTACAACCCTGGACGTAAGCGCAAAATCATGCGAGCATGATTTGTGCGCCTACGTCCAGGGTTGTCTGAACTGTTACTGCACATCAGGTATCTGCTATAAACGGGACTATCACTGATGCGACAGCCCCGTTTACTGATTCCTCTTTTGCTTATTATTCTACTTTTGCTTCTTATCCAATTTTATATCCGGTTCCCCACACGACCTTCAGATAACGCGGCTCCTTGGGATTACGCTCGATTTTCTCACGGATATGACGGATATGTACCGCAATGGTATTATCCGCACCGATGGCCTGCATATGCCAGATGGATTCATAAATCTGACTGATGGACAAGACTTTCCCCCTCTCCTGTACCAGAAGTCTCAATATCTTGTATTCAATGGGCGTCAGCTTGACTTCCTTACCGTCTACCGATACCTTACGCTTCATGTCATCAATGACCAGTTCATCTACTTTGTAGATTCTGTCAATATTGGCACATACATTTACAAGCTGGGTATAGCGACGCAGCTGTGATTTTACCCTTGCCAGAATCTCCAGTGGATTGCAGTTAACAGTCACGTAATCGTCTGCCCCTGCATTCAGTGCCATGATCTTCGTACTTTCCGTTGCATCGGCAGATACGATGATAATTGGCACACTGCTCCTCTTTCTGATATCTGCGATCATCTCGATTCCACTGATAAAGCCTTTATCCGGAAATTCCACATCCATCATCAGAAGATGTATGTTCTGATCCTCCAGAGCTTCCATCAGTTCTCTGTAGTCCCCCGCTGCTGTCACACGAAATCCTTCCCCCATGAATAATGGACTCATGCTCTCAACAATCCCCGTACTGTTGTTGTACACCAGTATGTTATTAACCGTACTGTTACTCATCAATCGTTCTCCTTTCTGTCTACGATTCCCTTATTCTCCTCATGTGAGCCTGATATATGAAAATACTCCTACTCTACAAAATATATACTAACATCCAATTGTTTCAAAACTGCATCAACTTCGTCAATTTTATATCCGGAAAAGCTAAAAGTTAAATCTCTTCCGTTTACAGAAATTGCTGCATGGGTCGATATCACCTCTCCGTCCTCTACAGAGTCGAATACCTGATATACCAGCCCCTGTTCATTGGCTACTTCTCTCACGTTGACTGCTTCTCCCGGATATACAGTACTGGAAGCATAATTGGGATACTCCCTGTTATCTGTCTGCCGCATGAAAAAGTGCTTCTCACCAAAATCTATGGATACATATACCATCTGCATGGCGTCAGTAACCAGCACCAGCTGACTTTCCACTTCCTCAGGCTGCCCCAGCCATGCAATCTCCGGGATGGCAATGACTACATCTTCATTTTGCCTGAATGCCTCTACAGAATCGTATTCACGTTCTTCCACTAACTCTGCTTCACATTCCATGGTATCAACGGATACCTTACTGACTGCTTTACTTTCTCTTCCATCGTTTTCGGCAGCTTCCGCTTCCTTTGTCTCGCCTGCCGCTTTCTCTTTTCCGCTGCCTGCATCCTTCGCAGGATCATAAGATGCTATCTGCTCTTCCTGAGGTATTGCCCGAAAAGCAGCAATTTCCGGTACATCCTCTGCCTCATCACAGGCCACTGCTCCCTCTCCCAGAAAGGAGAATCCGTTTCTCTCCACCTCGATCCGGCTGGAGTGATAATTTACGGCAGCTGCCGTTCCCACACTGCAAAGAAGGAACAGACATGCTGCAGATGCTACAGAGATCATTGTCTTACGCCTTCTGGCGGCCACCATCCTGCGATGGTGAAGCTCATCCTGTACCCTGTCGGCATCCATATGAAATTCGGGTAATTCCCCAACTGATTTTTTGTATTCTTCCCTGAAATTACGCAAAATCATATTCCTCCTTTAATTTTCTGCGAAGCAGTTCCCGCCCTCTTGTCAGCTGTGAAGTCACTGTAGACTCCTTTCGGCCAGTTGCCTCTGCTATCTCTTTCACAGACATCTCTTCATAATAAAACAGGTGAATCACATCACGATACTTTACCGGCAGCGTCCCCACTGCTTCCAAAAGTATCCTGCTCTCATCCTCAGCTACCAGATTGTCTTCCGGTCCCGGCTGAGAGCTTTCATCTGCAAAATTCTCATATAAAACAACATCTTCGTCACTTCGGTGACGATTCCAGGCACTCCGCCAAACTTTTCTGCAGGCATTCAATGTCACTCTGATCAGCCAGGCTTTCTCATGTTCCTCATCTGAGAACCCATCTGTCCTCTTCAGATATTGATAAAAGACCTCCTGAACCACATCTTCAGCATCCTGGACACTTTTAAGTCTCAAATATGCTATCTTAAAAAGCATATCCGAATACTGGTCAATTTTCACTTGTATCATTTTACTCTTCCGTTTTGCGCTAAACGTTTTTTCTACTTATAACATCCCACAGGATATCATTTTACTGCATACTTTTTGAAAATTTTTCAGGGAAATTTTGTTCTTCTAATTAATAGACGCCAAAAAGCCTCTTATAGTTTCATAAAATTGGATTTTTTATAAAAATTTTATAATTAAAAGTAAAAAGAGGCATACCTCAATAGTATACCTCTTTCAGCGTAAGTCCTTTTGCAGGAACCAGCGGACCCGCCTGTTCCCTATTTTTACAGGCGATCAGCTCCGGTATGGAGCCTGCGGAGCGCTTTCCTTCTCCCACTTCAAGCAATGTTCCCATCAGAATCCTGACCATATGGTAAAGAAAGCCGTTTCCTGTAAATGTAAAGGTCAGAAGATTCCCTTCCCGTACAATATCAATATCGTCAATCCGCCGAACGGTCGACTTCTTTCCTTTCTTCGTGGAAGTAAAGGACTTGAAATCATGCTCTCCCAGGAGCAGGGAGGCAGCCTGCTTCATTGCCTCGATGTCAAGCATCTGGGAATATTCCAGCGCATATCTTCGTAAGAATACATCTGGCACTGCGCTGTTCCACACACGGTACTGATAGCATTTTCCTGCTGCGTTCAGCCTGCTGTGAAAACGCTCTGCAGCCTCTGTTACCTGAATGACTGCAATATCCTGCGGAAGATAAGTGTTGATATATTCCAGCATTTCCTCTGTGGACAGCGTACTCTCAGTATGAAAATTTGCCACCTGCCCCATGGCATGGACACCGGCATCGGTCCTGCCGCTGCCCTGCAGTTCTATCTTTTCACCACACATCTGACTAAGCAGCTTTTCCAGGCGTCCCTGAATGGTATTTTCAGAAGACTCCTGACGCTGCCATCCCTGATATCGAGTTCCTTCATACTGAACCAGCAAACGGATATTTCTCATTTTCCTATCCTTTCTTTTCTTCTGCCTGACTCCGAAGCATTCATACCGCATTCATCTGTTCTTTCTGCAGCTTTCATATCCTCCACCTCTTCCAGATCCTGAGGCTTCAGTTTTCGAAAATGATCGATACCGGCTATCAATATCAACACGCTGTTCTTGGTGGTATCAAATGCTCCCTCCTGATACATTGTATAAAAAAGGATTCCGAGTGGTACAGCCACGATCATTCCGATCACACCACCCAGCTTATAGCCGATGAACAGCAGAAAGAGTGTGGGAAGAGGCGGTACTCCCATAGAATCTCCCACAATCTTGGGTTGTATGATCTGCCTTGCCAGCTGTCCGAAACCCCAGATGATCAAAAGACCAATTGCCACCTCGTAATCACCACTTAATATCTTAATAATGGCCCATGGTATCATAACCGTACCGGTTCCGAAAAAAGGCAGCAGATCCAGAATAGCAATTCCCAAAGCGATCAGAAGCACATAATCTACCTTCAGGATGCTCAGCCCGATAACCAGCAAAAGGTACATCCACACTTCTATCTTCAACTGGGCTTTAAAGTAGCCTCCCACTGATTTCACCAGGCTGCGCTTTATCATAGAATACCGTTCTGACAAGGATCTGGGGGTATGGTTGTGTACCCATTCATTGACAACATTTCTGTCTGCTACAAAGAAATAGGAGGAAAGCAGACACATAATGATACCTATCAGTACGGACGGTACCTGTTTTGCAATATTTCCCACAATTGCTATGGTAGGAGAGCTGATGCGTCCCAGGAAATCTCCTATGTAGGTATTCGCTTCTTCCAGAATACCTGTCAGGCTCTCCTGAACATTCAGCGGCAGCCTGGTATAAAAGACATTGAGCCGCTTGCCGATATCCGCAAAGTCTGCTTCCAGCCCTTCCCACATAGATGGCAGCGCATTCACAAGTCCTATAATTTCATCCACCAGCTTGGAACCAGCCAGGTAAAGTCCTGTCACTACCAGACCGATAACCACAACGATAACAAATGCACTTCCCGCCTTCCTTTTCAGCTTCATCTTTTCCTCAAAAAAGCGCACCAGCGGACTGGCGATCAGAGAGATGATCCAGCCAATCACAAAGGGAATAAAGAAAATCAGGATCTTCGGCAGCAGGAAAATGGTTAAAAGCAGTGTTACAACTGCAATTGCTAAATTTACCAGCGCCTTACAATACTTCCTCATCGGTGACTCCATACGCTAAAGCCTCCTGCTCAATAATGGCATCAATGATGTCATAGATTTCCTCTCTGCCCTGCTTCGTCTCAGCGGAGAAAGGAATGATAACAGTATCCGGTTCTACCTGCAGCGTGGTCTTGATCAGCTTCACCTGCTTCTGAATCTGGCTGCGGTTGATCTTATCCAGCTTGGTAGCAATGATAATGGGATGGTATCCCTGATTGACAATCCAGTCATACATAATGCGGTCATTCCCGGAAGGCTCATGGCGAATGTCAATAAGCAGGAAAACTGCTTTCAGCTGTTTGGACTTATGAAGGTAATCTTCTATCATCTTGCCCCATTTTGCCTTTACTTCCTCACTTGCCTTGGCATAGCCGTATCCCGGCAGGTCCACAAAATACACTGCATCATTTACATTATAATAGTTAATGGTCTGCGTTTTGCCCGGCTGGGCACTGGTACGGGCCAAAGACTTGCGGTTCATTAACGCATTGATCAACGATGACTTTCCTACATTACTTTTTCCCGCAAAAGCCACTTCCGGGTGGGGAGAATCCGGCAGCTTGCTGGTGATACCGCATACGGTTTCCAGACTTACCTGTTTGATAACCATAGACCTACTCCTTTCTGCCCTCCGGCACTTTCACCAGTGCATGTTCCAGCACCTGAGTCATATTGTCTACAAAAACAATGTCCATTCCGCCCTTGATCTCTCTGGAAATTTCTTCCACATCAGGGCGATTTTCTTCCGGCACCAGGACTTTCCTCATGCCTGCAATTTTCGCGGCCAGAAGCTTTTCTTTCAGGCCACCGATCGGAAGCACGCGGCCTCTTAAGGTGATTTCTCCTGTCATAGCCACATCTGCCCGAACAGGAATTCCCGTCACCGCAGACATCAATGCCGTAGCCATGGTGACGCCGGCACTGGGGCCGTCCTTAGGCACTGCTCCTTCCGGAATGTGAATGTGAAAATCATTCTTGCGGAACACATCTTCTTTCACATGATATTTTTTACTGATAGAACGGACATAGCTCATACCAATGATAGCAGATTCTTTCATGACATCGCCCATCTGCCCCGTCAGATCAATATCTCCTTTACCGGGCATCACATTCACTTCTATCTGCAGGGTATCGCCGCCCACACTGGTCCATGCCAGCCCCCTGACAATTCCGACCTCATCCGTGAGGTTGCGTTTCTCCGCCGTAAACTTCACATGCCCCAGATATTTCTCCAGATTCTGCCCTGTCACTTTGATATGACTTTCCGGTTTCTTCAGGATCTCTCTGGCTGCCTTTCTGCAGATTTCACCCAGCTTTCTCTCCAGATCCCTGACACCGGCCTCTCTGGTATAGCCGTCTATCAGTGCGCGAAGTGCCTTATCGCTGATGGAAAGCTGGTCGTTGTTCAGACCATTCTTCTTCCATTGCTTGGGAATCAGATGATCCTTGGCTATGTGGAACTTCTCATTGGCCGTATAGCTGGTGACTTCTATAATCTCCATACGATCCAGAAGGGGCCTGGGTATCGTGGAAGTCGTATTGGCCGTAGCAATAAAAAGCACCTCTGATAAATCGATGGGAATCTCGATATAGTGATCACGGAACCGGCTGTTTTGTTCGCTGTCCAGTACTTCCAGAAGAGCCGCAGAAGTATCACCCTTGTAATCGCTGCTCACCTTATCTATTTCATCTAAAAGCATCAGCGGATTCTTCACTCCTGCCTGCTTTAAAGCACCGGCTATTCTTCCGGGCATGGCTCCCACATACGTCTTTCTGTGTCCTCTGATCTCTGCTTCATCCCGCACACCGCCAAGGCTGATGCGCACATATTTTTTATCCAATGCTTCTGCTACGCTTCTTGCGATGGAGGTCTTACCGGTTCCGGGCGGTCCCACCAGACAGATAATAGGGCTGTCGCCCTGTTTGGTCAGGCTTCTTACTGCCAGAAATTCCAGGATTCTTTCCTTTACCTGTTCCAGTCCGTAATGCTGCTCCTCCAGAATCTGCTCCGCTCTGGCAATGTCCGTATTATCCTTGGACATCTTATCCCATGGCATCTCAAGCAGCGTCTCTATGTAGCCACGTTCTACAGAAGCTTCCCCACTGTTGGGGGCCAGGCTCTTGAAACGGGAAATCTCTTTCCGGATGCGCTCTTTTACCTCTTTCTTAGCCTTCAGCTTGGAAAGTGCTTCCTCGAACTGCTCCACATCGGAGAATCCGCCGTCTTCTCCCAGTTCCTGTCGGATATAATTTAACTGCTCCCGCAGCAGGTATTCCTTCTGGTTCTTCTCTACCCGTCCCTTTACTTTCTCGCTCAGCTCCACTTTCACACGGGCGATCTCAATTTCATTATAAAGCACTCCTGCCAGATAATCAAATCGCTCTGTTACCGTAGGCAATTCCAGCACTTTCTGCTTGGAAGAAAAAGAAAGGGGCATGCTCATGGTAATCAGATCGATCAGCTTTTCCAGACTCTTCTGTACCTGGAACTGCTTCTCAATACTGCGGCCAATCTTGGGATAATATTTGCTATATCCACCGAACAGTTCTGCCAGCTGTCTGATCATGGCTTCCTCAGTCACATCATCCAGTTCCCCTTCGCAGGTGGGAATCTCCTGCACTTCAGCTAACAGAAACTCCTCTGACTCAGGTCGGAAACCAAGCAATGTACCTCTGCTCTGTCCTTCCACCAATACTCTCACGATACTGTTGGGAAGCTTGTTCACCTGTTTTACCGTAGCAATGGTGCCCACATGATACACATCTTCGTAACCCGGTTCTTCTTCGTCCGGGTTCTTCTGGGTCACCAGCATCACTTTCTCATCCACCATCATGGCCTGCTCGACTGCCTTGATGGACTTAGATCTGCTTAAATCAAAATGTATTATCATATCCGGCAGGATGGTAAGTCCTCTCAGTGCCACCGCCGGTATTTTTGTCGTTATCATTTCATTATCCATTTTCGTCTCCGTTTTTCACTGTATTATGGTGCCGCTTACGGGGCCTTATGATGACAAGAGAACTTTCCTATCATGTTAAAAATAATGCGGAGCAATTTTCCTCATGACAACAAACGCCGCTGGAATCCAGCGGCGTTTCCTACTTACTTAGCTTTTCTCATCAATGCTTCCCTGTGAATTGTAAGCGGTTCGCTGGTTCCCTCTACAGCTCCCTTGGTCACTACGCAGGACTCAATGGATTCATCGGACGGAATCCGATACATCATATCCATCATGGTATTTTCCATAATAGATCGAAGTCCTCTTGCTCCTATCTTACGTTCAAATGCCTTATCGGCAATGGCCTGAATAGCATCTTCATCAAAACTCAAAGAAACATGATCCATATCAAACAGCTTCTGATACTGCTTGATCAGCGCGTTCTTCGGCTCTTTTAAGATACGCACCAGAGCTTCCTTATCCAGCCCCTGCAGAGATACACAGATAGGCACACGACCTACAAATTCAGGAATCAGACCAAATTTCACAAGGTCCTGAGGGGTCACTTCTGCAAAAAGCTCACCCACTTCCTTAGTAGTCTTCTGTCCTACTTCTGTATTAAATCCGATGGACTTACGGTCCAGTCTTGCCTCAACGATCTTCTCCAGACCATCGAACGCACCGCCACAGATAAACAGAATATTGGAGGTATCAATCTGCAAGAGCTCCTGATGAGGATGCTTACGTCCACCCTGAGGCGGCACACTTGCCACTGTTCCTTCTACGATTTTCAAAAGTGCCTGCTGTACGCCTTCACCGGATACATCTCTGGTGATAGATACGTTTTCGCTCTTCTTGGTAATTTTATCAATTTCATCGATATAGATGATGCCGTACTGGGCTCTCTCTATATCATAATCTGCTGCCTGGATCAGTTTTAAAAGAATGTTCTCTACATCCTCTCCCACGTATCCGGCTTCTGTCAGAGTAGTCGCATCTGCAATAGCAAAGGGAACATTGATAATCTTGGCCAGTGTCTGCGCCAGATAAGTCTTACCGGAACCGGTAGGTCCTATCATCAGGATGTTGCTCTTCTGCAACTCCACATCATCCAGGTCCTTGGGTGCCATTACTCTCTTATAATGATTGTACACGGCTACAGACAATACCTTCTTGGCTTCGTCCTGACCGATGACATATTCATCCAGGAAATTCTTGATCTGCACAGGCTTTAACAAGTTGATCTCCTGTCTGCTGCCGACCTCAAATTCCTCGTCTTCCAACTCTTCTTCCAGAATGTCTGCGCAAATCTCCACACATTCATCACAGATATAGACTCCTGCAGGTCCCGCAATCAGCTTGCGTGCCTGCTCCTGGGTCTTCCCACAAAAGGAACATCTGACATCGTTCCCTAATATCCTTCCAGCCATCCCTCTACTCCTGTCTCAAGCTTTTATTCCTGTGCTGCATGAGATGCAATCACTTTATCGATCAACCCGTAAGCACAGGCTTCCTCAGCGCTCTTCCAGTTATCACGCTCGGTATCGGCACAGATGGTCTCATAATCTCTGCCGGTATTCTCAGCCAGGATACGGTTTAATTTCTCTTTGGTCTTTAAGATGTGCTTGGCTGCGATCTCAATCTCAGTTGCCTGTCCCTGGGTTCCACCAAGCGGCTGATGAATCATGATCTCTGCATTGGGCAGTGCATATCTCTTGCCCTTGGCACCGCCTGCAAGCAGGAAAGCACCCATGCTTGCTGCCATACCGATACATACGGTAGACACATCACATTTAATATAGTTCATGGTATCATAAATGGCCATACCTGCAGTGACACTTCCGCCCGGGCTATTGATGTACAGATGAATATCCTTCTCAGGATCCTCTGCCTCCAGGAACAGAAGCTGTGCTACAACCAGGCTGGCTGTCGTTTCATTCACTTCTTCGCCCAAAAAAATAATTCTGTCTTTTAAAAGTCTTGAATAAATATCGTAGGATCTTTCACCCTTGCTTGTTTGCTCAACGACGTAAGGTACTAAACTCATTTCTGATTCCTCCATCTTCTCTTTCCTTTGGCCAATGGCCCCGTCATCTCATGATCATTCATTCTCTATAAAGTATTCATGGAAAGATGACTTTCTATACGCTAGTGTATCCTACTGATTCACATTTTTCAACCATAAACAGAGGATTTAAGAAAAACTTAATCCTCTGTTTATGATTCGGTATCTATCTCTTCGGAAACACTCCGAATATTACTCCTCTACTGCGCTGCTGACTACCAGCTCTACAGCCTTGCCGATGCAGATATCTTCCATAACCTGCTTCTTGCCGTTTTCACCTAACAGTTCTTTTACCTTGTCAGCTTCCATCTTGTAAGCTTCAGCCATCTTAGCTACTTCTGCATCGAACTCTTCTTCGGTTGCAGTCATCTCTTCAGCAGCTACTACTGCTTCCAGAACAAGACGGGACTGGATTCTCTTCAGAGCCTGAGGCTTAACCTGATCCATCAGCTTAGCTGCTGTCAGACCGGTGAACTGCATATACTGGTCCATGGTAATACCCTGGGACTGGATTCTCTGAGCGAAATCCTCAACCATCTGTCTCTGCTGGGTCTCAACCATAGCATCGGGAATCTCCATCTGTGCTTCAGCGATGATAGCATCAACAACAGCGTCTTCCTTCATGTTCTTAGCTTCGGTCTCTTTCTTCTCAGCCAGTTTCTTCTTAACATCTTCCTTGTACTCAGCCAGAGTCTCGAACTCGGAAACTTCGCCTGCGAACTCATCGTTCAGTTCAGGAAGCTCTTTCTCTTTGATCTCTTTTACAGTGCACTTGAATACTGCAGGCTTGCCAGCCAGTTCTTCAGCCTGATACTCTTCAGGGAAGGTTACGTTAACATCGGTTTCAACACCGATCTCAGCACCGATCAGAGCCTCTTCGAATCCGGGAATGAATGCGCCGGAACCGATGGTCAGAGGATAGTTCTCACCCTTGCCGCCTTCAAAAGCAACGCCGTCAACGAAGCCTTCGAAATCGATAACAGTCATATCGCCGTCTTTTACAGCTCTGTCTGTTACACTAACGGTTCTGGAGTTCTTCTCTCTCTCTTTCTCAACTTCTGCATCTACTTCTGCATCAGTTACTTCAACTTCAGCCTTAGCTACTTTCACACCCTTGTAGGTACCCAGGGTTACTTCAGGCTTTAATGCTACTTCTGCGGTAAAGATGAAAGGCTTACCTGCCTCTAACTGGGTAACATCAATCTTGGGAGAAGATACGATCTCCTCAGTGCACTCTTCCAGAGCCTTCTCATATGCTTCAGGAATCAGAGCGTTGGCAGCATCCTCATAGAATACTTCCTTACCATACATCTGCTCGATCATCTTGCGGGGAGCTTTGCCCTTACGGAAGCCCGGGATGTTGATCTTGTTCTTGTTCTTCAGATAAGCGCCCTGGATAGCTTTCTCCAGCTCTTCAGCAGACACTTCGATGGTCAGCTTGGCCATGTTCTTTTCTAATTTTTCTACCTGTAAACTCATTGTTCGTTTCCTCCTTAATCGCGACTGCGCCTCAAAAAAATGGACATAGTCACAGTCATTGTACGATTATACCATAAAGGACGGGAAAATACAAATGTTTTTTATTATTAGGATGTAGAACAGTTCCGAGCATCCAGTTCACTCAATGCCCCTAATAACCCCACATCAAGTAAATACAATTTAAAAGCAGAAAACTCTATATATGCCTTCAGCGGCACAGCCGGTTTACTAACATTATATACCTTTTTAATCAATCCGCAATCCTGCAACCATTCGATGACAATCTCAAAATCCTTTGCTTTTGCACCTTCCTCTATTTTGCCATCGTCCTCATACATTTTTAATATATTATACATTTTTTCTGACGAAACACAATGATATATTAGCATTTTTTCTGACGAATCGGTGGTTTTTTATGGCACTTTTTCTGACGAATCTCGCCAATTTGGCGGTTAACACCCATTTTTTTCCAGAAATGTATCAAAGTATTCTTTCTCCGCTGCCTTTCGTGCTGCAACGGCATCCTCAAAGCGTTCATAGGAACCAAAGTCCATGATTTTCCCCTTAAAGCGCAGTCGTGCCCGCCACTTATTGGACTTTTTTTCAAAATATACACCTCGCACTCCGCTGCTGTTGGCAGCGGACAGTTTCCTGTCTTTGATCCGGCTGATCTGGGTGCCGTCAATATATCCGGCGGCTTCCCTGGCTGCTTTCACGGCATGCTTGGACGCACACTGTGCGCAGCTGTTCTGGGAAGCGTTGGTCAATACATCTGTGGCTTTATAAGTAATGGCACCGCATTCACAGCGGCACTCCCAGAGCGGGACACGGCGTTTACCACGTGGTGCAGTCCTCTCAGATCGTCTAAGTACTGTCAGGTGGCCGAAGCGCTTACCTGTCAGATCAGGACTTTTTAGACAGCCACAGCTTCTGGTGTGACCTCTTACAAGATTCCAGTAATAAACATTGGAAATGTTTCCACAGTCGCAGCGGCATTTCCAAAGTTTGTACTGCTGCCCCAGTCCAGGGGCAGGGTCTTTGAGAGGCTCTATTGCTGTCAGACGGCCGAATCTCTGACCGGTAATATCTTTGTCGGCTTTCACTTCTGATCTATTTTTATTTTGCATAGTTTCCATTTTGTTCTTCCTCTTCCACACCTTGGAGCCTGTTGCCATTGAAATAAATTTACATTCAAAGTGCCACAGCGGCTTTCGCTTGCGTATACGAAATAAGCCCATTCACACATATGTACGAACAGGCTCATTTACTAATTATCTTCTGAATCTTTGCGGCGTCTGAATACCACCAGGCATATCAGCACAAGTATGCCTATACCTGCAAGAATGATATAGGGCAGCAGTCTCGATGTATCACCTGTTTTCGGAGACTGGACATCAGAGGTTTCTGGTGCTTGCGGATCATCTGGTTTAGAATCATCCGGTTCAGAATCATCCAGCTCAGAATCATCCGATTCAGGTTCATCAGGCTCAGAATCATCCATAGCCTCTATCCGGAAAACCCAGTCTACCTCACCTACACGGTAAGCATATTCGTTGCCCAGGGTGATGGGGACTTCCAGTTCAACTGTAAGAATTGTGGACTCGCCTTTGCGGAAAGAACCAAGGAGTACGTTTTCCTGCAAGCCATCCAGTTCGTCTGGGGAGGCCTCATAAATCAGTGTTTTGCCGTTATAAATTCTCATGGTCAGCTGTCCAAGAAAATCAGACATACTGGTCACATTCTCTCCATTGGCAGCAACAGCGGTACTCAGAGGATTGTTTTCTTCATCATGAACCCTAGCTCTCATATAAAGATTGATATAATCACAATCCGAAGCCTTATTGGTAACTGTAATCTTCTGAGTCACCACGTCACCCGGCATAACATTTTTGAAGTTGTTGAAAAGGTCTGTCTCAGTGTATTCGCTGCCCTGGGCAAAGTCAAATAAATGGTCTTTACCAGTATAGGTGATAGTAGCATCAGCGGCGAAGGCGGTGACTGCGCTTCCCATCACAAGAAGCATTGTAAGCAACAAGGACGAAATAGCTTTAACTGTTTTTCTCATAGATATCATCCTCCTTACTTGCTGATTGTTCCATCGGAATTAACAGTGACGTCCCAGGCTTCTTCAACTGCTGTGGCAGGATTGGCCTGGATAACTTCAGAAAGAATTTCTACCTGAAGCCAGTATTCCTGTTTCTCCGCATTAACTGTTACCGTACATGTATCAATCAGATTTTCTGTAGAAGTTCCTGACTTTACAGAACTGGTATAATAGTAATACCCGTCTGCACCTTGTATCCAACCTACAGGGCCCAGGTTAAGGACATAACTATATTCATCGGTCGGTACCGAAGCAGAAGGAACTACATTTCCTTCTGCATTCTGCCAGTTAATAATTATCTGAGCACGTACATACACTGCTGCTTTACTTTCATTTGTGATTTTTACGTCTTTCTTTACGGTTTTGACCGGATCTGTAAAATCTTCTTCAATTATTCCCGTAATCGTACCCGCTCTAAACGTATTTTCAACTGCCGATGTGGTAGTAGCAAGGAAAGCAACAGCAGTACCCGCGCAAGTACCTGCCATCACAATAAGGCAGGTCAGCAATATGGCTAATTTTCTTTGCAGTTTTACATGTTTTCTTTTTCCAGATTTTATTTCACGATACATTATTGCTGCCTCCTTTCTCAGTTATTGCTTTTAAATACGTTCTTGTTGTAGTCAGTACTGGTCAGCCAATTGGATGGAACTTGTCAGATTCGTCAATGCTTTTTCAAACTTCGCATAATAGGTTCCTGCTACATAACCCATCTTGGCTTCTGCATCAGTACCGTAATTTGTATCCTTCTGCGGTTTAATCTGATTGCCAACTAACCAGCCAGTGCCGGTTACAGGCCGTGTACAATCCTCATCATAATACCAGCCTACGAAACGGTAGCTGTCTGCAGCAATAGGAGTGGATCCAGCAGCGGTACCAGTGAATACCTTTACAGTTTCGGTCGAAAGACTGACAGAACCAAAATCATCTGCATAGCAGGACCTACAGCAACGTACTTGATTATAACTTCGTCTTCTGTATAATAGAAGGTTCGTACGTTTTTTACTGCTTCTTCTCCAGACTCTATCTGGATAATCATATCCTGTGCATCTGTGTGACAGGTATAACCAGGAATATTCTTGGCATTCTCGGTAACCTGTGCACCATAGCGTGCTTTACCAGTTACGGAACCTGCAAGCACAGTGTTCGCCATACAAAACAGGAATTTAAGTTTCGCAGAGTTGATAACTCTGCGAAATTTTTTGCTTAAAACGTAATTCAGTATATTCCACAATTCAGGCAAATACTTTATTGTATTCCGCGGTTCAATCAAGGCGTCAATTTTTTACAATAATATAAAATAAAGATTGACATAATCTCACCGTTGTGATACACTGTTTTTAGTAAGTACTTATTATATCAAATAGTTTTTCTAAGATTCTGTTGTCGAATGGCGTTTCTGCCGTTTTTCACCGGATATTAGGTAATTGAATAATGGCAGAACCAAAGGGATAGTGTGTCCACGATGGGCATATTCCAGCGAAATTACATGCGTTTACTTGGAGTTTCCCGGCTCTGCCGCAAAGGAGGGTTATATATGGGACAAGAAAGCGATACAATGACAGACTACCTGAAAGACAATGAACGATTTGCTGACGTGTTCAACGGTGGTTGTTTCCGGGGACAGAAGGTTATAAATCCCGAAGACCTGGAAGAAGGTTCCGAAAGTTACAAAGAAGTCGGGAACAAGAAAACCACTTCCCGCATCAGAGATGTGAAGAAAAGGCTCAAGTCAGGCGGCAGGTTAAAGATTCTGGCTATCGAAGACCAGAATGATATCGATTTTACTATGCCCTGGCGGCACATGAACTATGATTCTCTGGAATATGGAGAACAGATCAAGCAACTCAAAAGGCGGAATCGGCATAAAAAACTATTGAAAACAGATGCCGAATACAAATGTGGTCTGCGAAGTACAGACCGACTGGCACCGGTATTTACGGCATGCCTATATCACGGCAAGGAGAAATGGACAGGACCCCGAAGTCTGAAGGATGTGATAAACTTCGGTGAGGACGCTGAATTATGGGAGCCACTCTTTTCAGATTATCAGTTTCAACTTATCTGTATCAATGAGTTAGAGGATTTCAGCCGGTTTGAATCACCGTTAAAAGAACTGTTCATGGTGCTCGCCTGCCGTCAGGATAAAGGAAAACTCAGGAAGCTTATTACTGAAAATGAGATTTATCAAAAGCTGGATAGTGAAACGGCAGACGTTATAGGAGTGATGGTCGGTATGAAGAAACAAGTGAAGGCACAGAAAAAGGAAGGAAATGAAGTTAATATGTGTGAGGCATTGAGAGATTTAGTAAATGACAGTAAAATGGAGGGAAAGGCTGAGGGCACTTCTTTGTATCTTATCTCTATGGTACAGGCAAAATACAGGAAGGGGAAATCCCTGGAGGTCATTGCGGACGAGACCGAGGAGACTCCGGAAGTGATTCTTCCTATCCTTTCGTTGGTGACGCAGTATCCCACTGAATCGAAGGAAGAAATTTATGGGCGGCTGCAGCAGTAAGCTAGGTTGCAGAGGGCACTAGGATAGGCTTATCTTCAAAAAGCGCCCACGCGAGATGGCTGAGATCATCATCGCGTGGGCGTTTTGCCAATCATTGATCCTTAAATCGTATGGGCTCTACTTCCGGAGACAAGGCTTCCATTCGATATTCGGGCAGCCGGTCAATTAATTCTTCCAGACACAAAGTCGTATTGTAAACAATGTCATGAGCCAGCATAACAACTTTCTTCCTCCCCAAAGTACTCTCTGTCGCATTTTCAATCAACTGCTCCGGTGTAGACTTCTTCACGGCATCTTCCAGGCTGGCGTTCCAGTCAAAATAGATATATCCCTGTTCGGTCATTTCCTGGATAATGTCTTTGTAGACCGCCCGGTTGTAAGCATTGATACTGCCTCCCGGGAATCGGAACAACACCGGCGAAACGCCTGTCACCTCATACACGATACTCCGGGCAGCTTCAAAATCCTCCAGATAACTTTCCACACTTTCATAAATCACATCATAATCATGTGTGTTACAGTGAATGCCTATGGTATGTCCCTCGCGTACAATACGTCTGGCCACTTCCGGATTCTTCTCTACATTTTCACCAACCACGAAAAAAGTGGCTTTCACATTTTTCTCTGCAAGAATATCCAGCACCATATTGGTATTTTCTGCTGAAGGACCATCGTCAAAAGTCAGATACATGGTTCTTGGATGAAAGAATAAGTCAATTCCCTTTACGATTCCTTTTGCTATCTTACGCTGATATTCCTCATCGGCAAGGGCTTGTTCCTCTTCTTTATTAGAAAGAAAGCCTGTCTCAATGAGGCAGGATGGCATGGAAGTCTCTCTTGTCACATACAAGTCTCCATCCTCCTTCGTGCCCCTGTCATCAGCTTCGGTACTGCTCACGATATATTTCTGCACCAGACGAGCCAGGCGCAGGCTGTCCTCCTTCTGGCACCAGGTTTCTATGCCCTGCGCCTTATCTGAACTCTCACTGGCATTTTGATGAATACTGATAAAAGCATCTGCTCCTGCCGACTCCGCCATCTGCACCCGCTCTTCCAGAGAAAGTTCCACATCATCTTCTCTGGTTAAAAGCACCTGATAACCGCTTTCCGATAATAATTCCTGAACCTCTAAAGCAATGGACAGATTTATATCCTTTTCATAAATCTCACTGCCGCTGCAGCCCTCATCCATACCACCGTGTCCGGGATCAATGACCACCAGGAAATCGTCATCCTGTGCAGTGTCCTCCTGCACAGTGTCGGCCTGCGCAGTGTCAATATTTCCCACAGCCGTGACATTCCCCACGTTTTCCCGGCCTCCAAGTTTCCCATCACTTTCCGGCCTTACCACTTCATTATTTACAAAATTCGCCTCATTCTTTCCCACTGCGCTGACTTCCAGACTTATGCTCAAATTATTCTCCTGCGCAGCGTTCAATTCTGCCCCCTCAGCCCTTACCACACCTGATGTCCCCTGCACACATGCTGCCACTGCCGGACCGATTCCTGCAGCCGCCAAATAAATCCCAACAGCCAGTCCCACAACCGACTTCCTCTTTCTTCTGTACATACTCCCTCTCCCCCTCTTTTTTCATCTTTCCTGACAATCCAAAGTATTTATGCTTTCAATCCGCAAAGCAAAATAAAATATGGCTTCCGCGCTATGAATATACATTCATTTTACGCAGAAGCCACTTCAAACATTCATATTTATTGCATCAAATCCGCATCATTTATTTTCACAAAATTTTTTTGAACCCAAATCACCTGGCGACTTTCAAAAACAATTCGTTAATGCCCTCATAAAACCCGATCGTCACTACAGTACTTCCCTCACCATTGCCCGGAAAACTGTATTTTATAAAATAAGGTGTTGTTTCCTCCAGAGGATTCACATCTTCACAGACTTTTCCACCTGTCAGTCCTATATATTCACTCCATTTCTCCATGATCGCATCAGGTTCCAGCTCTTCCCAGGTGGTATCTGTGCGGACATAAAATTCATAGAATTTACCGGTATCCGCATCAATGCAGGCATCTATCAGCCTTCCTGACTTATCTGCATTACGCTTGTCAGTAGCCAGACTGACCTCCCACACTGCCAGATTGTTACGTGGTTCCAACACATCAATGGCAGAATACAGAACCGCCTCATAAGCCTGGGACTTGATCTCCTTCACTTCTCCCGGCAGGATACCCAGTTCTACCAGAAGTGCCAGACCCTGATTACAGCTTTCGAAAATCTCTTCCTCTGTTATTTCCTGTTCAGAAGGCTCCTTATAATTTTCCACGAAAGCATAAGCACCTGTCAGGTTCTGATAATCACTTTCCCCATTCTCCACTCGCGTCAGCGCATTCTGATCACTTTCCGGCAGCGTCCTGTTACTCAGGCAACGTGACAAGATATATAGCTTTTCATTACTGCTCAGGGAATAACGATAGCCCTCGCTTTCCGATTCAATGGACTTGGAAGCGATCCTGTTTAAAACCATCCTGTCATGGTATTTTGTAAGCATCTCAGGTCCCCAGACTGCGATCACCATCACGAGAGCAGCAAGCAGCACAAATCCAAGGTTCCTGAGAAGCCTTTTCCCATTAGTTCTCTTCACTGTGAACCTCCTCTCTTTCCGGGAGCACAAAGCTCATACTGGTACCTTGCCCCGGGCTGCTGATGATCTGCAGACTGCTGTCATGAATCCTGAGTATCTCCGTACACAGCGCAAGTCCCAAACCAGCCCCGTTCCTGCTGCGGGACCTTGATTTGTCTACCATATAAAAAGCCTCCGTAATCTTCTTCTGTTCTTCCAAGGGGATACCCACACCGTAATCCCTCACAGTGAATTCGTATCCGCTATCCTTCTTTGCGCCCAGTATCTCTATTTTTCCACCATGGGACGATGCTTTGCAGGCATTGTCCACCAGATTTAAGAGCACCGTCTTGATCAGGCTGCTTTCCGCCCACACCCAGCCCGGTTCATAGGCTACAGCAAACTCCATCTCCACATTTTCCTCAAACATATCTTTTATATATTGAAAAAACTGCTCCACAGCGATCCTTTCCGGCCGGATATCGCTTCTCCTGGTCACAATAATATCAAGCAGTCTAAACGACATCGTCTCCAGACGCCGCCCTTCCGTATAGATATAATTGGCAGAAAGGAACTGCTTGTCTGCATCCAGCTTTCTGGAGCGCAGCAGGTCTGCATAGCCGATGATGGCAGTAAGAGGTGTCTTCAATTCATGAGCAAAGGCTGCGATAAAATCTTCCCTGGCACGAATCTCATCCTCCAGCTTATGGATATTTTCCTCCAGTGCATTGGCCATCTTATTATAATCCAGGGTCAGCTGCCCCAGCTCATCATCACTGATCCGCTTTGCCCTGGCGCCGTATTCTCCCTCTGCCATCTGCCTGGTTGCTGCCGTCAGCAGCCTGATGGGCTTGGTCAGCCAGGAGGAGATAAAGTACATAAGCACAGCACTGATGACCAGCATGAGAAGCGTTACCCGCCTGTAAACAGCAAATCCAAGAGTACGTTCCTCAAATACATCTGTCACATCCTTCATGGTCTCCAGGTACAGCATCCTGTCCATGACACTGATAAGACTCCCTGTCTGCACGTAAAAATGATCTTCATAAGGAATCACCTGATAAATTCTGGCATTTTCCTCAACCCGATCAAGCAGCTGCATGTCCTGCAGGAATCCCGCACTGGCGAAGAGTATCGTCCTCTCTTCATCGGTTATCCGCAAAAGACGCCTGGTGCCCTGCCCGCTGGTCTCCAGCTTGGAACCTATTTCCTCCACCGCCGCGTCCTGAAGCACCCCATATTTTGCAGGCACATTCAATGCTGCCGTCTCAAAGGCAAACTGCAGGATACTGCTTTCATCCATGGCCTGATTGATTTCCCTTTCCAATGAAGTCTCAAATACATAATTGACAAAAAAATAACCGCTGAAGCCAAGTCCCGCTGCCATGACGATCATGGTCCACAGCAGTATTTTATAGGAAAATTTCATAAGCTATTCCTCAATTTCCAGGCGGTAACCCACCTTGTATACTGCTACCAGATTATTTTCCCAGCCCATCTTACGTCTGAGCCTTTGCACATGCAGATCCAATGTCCGGCTGTCCGCAAAATACTCGCCTTCCCATACTTTTTCATAAAGCGTTTCACGAAACAATGCAACATTTTTGTTACGCATAAAAAGTACCAGCAGTCCGTACTCTTTATTGGTCAACACTACCTGTCTGCCCGCTCTTGTGACCTTTCTGGCCTGGGTATCCACTACCACATCCCCGGCCGTCAGCAGCCGTTGTGTTTTATTGTATCTGCGCAGCACCACTTCCACTCTTGCCAGAAGCTCTACCACATCAAAAGGCTTTACCAGATAATCTTCCGCCCCCAGTCTGAGTCCTTTTACCCTGTCCTTCACCGCATTTTTTGCAGTAATAAAAATCACAGGTATCTTAAGCGGCCTGATATACTCCATGATATCGTAACCATCTGCCCCCGGAAGCATGATATCCAGCAGAATCAGGTCGAAGTTCTCCTGCTCGATCATGTCAATGGCTTTGAGCCCGTCCTGCACTATCTTGCAGCTATAACCTGCTGCCGACAGCTGAATATCGATCAAATCACAAATCGGTTTCTCATCATCTACAATCAGTATCTTAATCATTTGTTACATTCCATCCCCAATATTCCCTTATTTTCGCTACCAGTGCCTCCATGGTATCTGTTTCCGTGCACCGGTAATACTCCTCAAATTCCGAATCCGTGTCAAATCCGCTGGTTCGCTGATAATAAACCGAACATTTATGATCTATCACCACTTGCCCGTCCTGGTCTTCATAGCTATATCTGGCAAGCACCGCCAAATCCTTCATGCCATCTCCGTCCAGATCCTTGCAGGCCATTCCTTTCAACGCATAAAGATTGTCGTAATCACCCATGGGCTGGCAGCTCCAGACAATTCTTCCTTCCTCATCCACCAGATAGATCATGAACACGTCATACTCCGCAATCCCGATGGTCCCCGGCACCACCTGCAGCCGTCCCAGTTTCTCAAAATTTCGATAATAACACTGCTCCTGTATGATCTGAAATCCTTCCTTTAAAAGTTCATCCAGCGTGGATGATGTATAAAGAAATTCCGCAGACTTGCCGTCCCGCACATAAGAAATGATGTAATCGATGCTCTTATTCATGCTGAAGCGGTTGATTTTATCCGAAATACGATAATCCTGATAAAAGCCTTTTTCTCCCTGGAACAGAACATCCCCCACCTTATACGGCTGCCCGGCATACTCGCCGGTTTCGTTGACACATGTAGTAATGAGCACGATATCTTTCCTGTTATCCTGATTCACATCCTGAAAGGATACAGCTGCAATTCCCCTTGTGGGCTGGCTGACAGAACCTCTGATCCTCTGATTGGTTGCCAGCTGTCCGGTCCTGTACAGGACCTGTCCGCCCTCATCTGTCAGAAAAAGCACCAGCCTTCCCAGCTGCTGCTCTATGGCAGGCACAAAGATCAATTCCATTTCTCCGAACGTCTCCAGCTGCACGGGAAATATCTGATCCTCTATCACTGAAAATCCGCATTTGGCAATGTCCTCCACCGTCTCCACTGCCTCCATACGATTCAGGTAGTCATAATAGACAGACAGGGATTGGGTGCTGCCGGAATCAGCAGCTGTCGCATATGTAACAGGCTTCAGTACTACACACAGCATCAGCAGGAGCATGACCATTATCCAATTAAATTTACTTTTCTTTGTATTCCTTCTCCTCTTTTGCAAAATGTATCCCTCCGTGCAACGCTGCCAGAACATTCCTTTACTGCCATATTACACCGTAAATGCATCATTTTTCCATAACATTCTCATGGGTGGCAATGAGAACTGTCCGGTCTTTTCCTTTTTCTTCTATATAAGCAGCTGCCCTCAGGCGATTCTCCTCATCCAGTCCGGTAAAAGGTTCATCCAGCAGGCATACTGTTCCTTCTGCTTCCATGGTACGCACCAGCGCTACTCTTCTGCGCATACCGCCGCTCAGCTGACAGACCGGCTTATCCAGTGCCTCGGGAGGCAGAAGTCTGCTCAGTGCCTGCCTTGCACCTTCCTTTTCCCCCGTCACCAGTTCCACATTCTTCACTGCACTGTAGTCTTCGCATAGGCGGTCCTCCTGAAACATCAGGACAGACCGGCCTGTTCTGATAATTTTGCCGCTGTCCGGATGCTCAAGTCCTGCCAGGATACGAAAAAGGGTTGTCTTGCCGCTGCCGGATGGCGTTTTAAAATAATATGTCCTGCCTTTTTCAAAAACGGCAGAATAATCGTTGATAACTGATAATTCCTGAAAGCTTTTCTGAATATGGGCGACTTTCAGGCAAACGCTGCCGTTATCTTCGGTGGTACAATCCGACTCCTCTCGGATATCACCCGTTTTCCTTTGGGCAGCGTCGGTCTCCCTGCGGGCAGGCTTGCTGCATGTCGGCTCCAAGGCCCATGCTTTGTCCATCACCCACAGAAACAACCGTTCCGTAACCACACTGAGCAGAATCGCCGCCGCAGTCCAGGCCAGCACATCCGCCGTATTCAGATATATTTTAGAAAGATACAGCCGTTCTCCGATAGAATAATCCGGCGTACCGATCACTTCCGCAGCCACTCCCGACTTCCAGGCCATTCCAATTGCAATCTTCATCCCACTTTCCAGAAAAGGCCGCAGCGCCGGTCTGCAAATATAAAAAATCCGGTTCCACAATGGTATCCGAAACACCTGCGCCATCTCCAACAGCTGCCGGTCCGTACTTTTCAAGCCTTCCAGCGTATTCACATAGATGTGAGGCAAAACTACCAGGAAACAGATACAGGCAGACAGAGAAGGCGCTCCCCACCAGATTAATAAAAGCACGGTAAAAGAAGCCACCGGAATAGCCTTGATCAATGTCATAAAAGGCTGCCATATCTCTTCCAGAAGCTTCCACCTGTAACTGACGGCAGCCAGTCCCATCCCACACAAGATCCCTGCCAGAAGTCCTGACAGGATCCTGACATAAGAATTTCCTATCGTCCGCCAGAATCTTTCTTCCATCATATTCCGAAGAAATGCCGCCGCAGTCTCCGCCGGTCCCACCATCAATATGGAATTGTTGCACAACAGACTCACAATCTGCCAGACCACCAGCCAGCCTGCCAGAATCAGGAATTTACGCTTCGCGCATTTCTTTTTATCTTTCATTTCATATTCCTTTACCTTGTATTCCCTTTAGTCTGCATTATCTGCACAGGCATCCGTTACGGAATATAGTAAAAATCTTCTCCCGGAAGCGTGCCGCCTACGGCATCGGGATTCTGCTCAAATAATACCTCCAGGTATCCGCTCAATGCCTGCTTCATCTCTTCACCCCGGATACATGTAATATTACAAGCAGGAATCGCTTTTTGCGCAATGGGCTCCTTGGCTACGATACCCGCCTCCACAGCAAGGGACGCTCCTGTCTGTGCGTCTTCGTTGATAGCTGCTGCACTCTCCTCGTGTTCTTTTAAGAAAGTCTCCACAGCTGCTTCATGCTCTTCCAGAAATTCCTTACGCACCACAGTCACGCCGGTCACCATCCTGCTGCCGCCTTCTCCCTGCAGCCCGGTCCATTCCTCGTTCATATCAAGCACCACTGAAAGTGCCTCGTTCTGCATGCACGCCGCCGTTACAAAAGGCTGGGGCAGCAATCCCACTGCTTCAGGCATTTGGGCTAAAAGTGCAGCCACTTCTGAGGCTTCTGACTTATATTCCAGAGTATAATCTGCTTCGGTCAGGCCATTTTCGGACATAATATAATGAAGAACATAGTCAGGTGTGGTACCTTTTCCCGTGAGATAAATGGTGCGTCCTCTCAGATCCTCTACACCGGTCACGGCAGGATCTCCGGTTACCATGTACAGCACGCCCAGCGTGTTGATGTCGATCACCGCCAGCTGTCCTTCCATCTTATTGTAAAGAACGGATGCCACATTAGCCGGTACCAGGGCGATGTCCATCTCTCCTTTTACCATCAGCGGAAGCAGCTCATCTGCCTGGGTAGCCATAGTAAACGCATAATTTCCCTCCGCCTGTCCGTTTTCGGCTTCTTCCATTAAAAATAAAAGGCCCATGGAAGTAGCTCCTTTTAAAGAACCGATGCGTATCTGTGTTGTATCAGAAGTCTTACCGCAGCCTGCCAGACAGGATACCATAACAGCAAGAGCTGCGCATATTGCAATTATTTTTTTCATAATCTCTCCTCTTCTCCCATATTTATTGGGACAAATCTTTTTGTTATTCATTATACGCAGACTTATCCTGTCATGTCAATGGAACAAAAAGCTGCTTGAAAAAAATACCATAATATTTTTAAAATCACGGTCAATACTATTACCAAGATAAGTGATGACAAACACTTAAATCAACCCGAAAGTCAAGCGACTGGCGGTTCGAGATAAGTGAATGCCAGCCGCTTATCTTGAAGATAGAGAAAACCAAAAAACACAAAAATTATGGAGGTGACTGAAATGTCCGGAAACAGAAGTAATAGAGTAGAAGTACCTGAAGCAAAAGCAGCAATGGACCGTTTCAAAACTGAGGTTGCATCTGAACTTGGTGTAAACCTGAAGGAAGGCTACAATGGCGATCTGACTTCTCGTGAAGCAGGTTCCATCGGTGGTGAGATGGTTCGTAGAATGATCAAGAAGCAGGAAGAGCAGATGAAATAAAGCTGCCCAAAGCTTAGCGTAAAACAGCGGGTGAGCGCAGCATAAACGCGCATAAAACCGCAATAACAGAAGAAGGCCGGAGCTTAGCGCCCGGCCTTCTTTTATAATTTGTCTAAATCTTATTCACCGAATACTGCCCTGTAGTCAGCCTGGAACTTCTCGATACCAGCAGTGGTCAGAGGATGTTTTACCATCTGTTCGATAACAGAATAAGGAACAGTCGCAATATCAGCACCGGCCAGTGCACAGTCTGTAACGTGGATAGGATTACGTACGCTTGCTGCGATAATCTGGGTATCCAGATCGGTTACAGCAAAGATATCAGCGATTTCTCTGATGAGATCAACACCTCTCTGGCTGATATCATCCAGACGTCCTAAGAAAGGAGACACATAAGTTGCACCTGCTCTTGCTGCCAGGAGTGCCTGGTTAGCAGAGAAGATCAGGGTAACATTGGTCTTGATACCTTCGGAAGAAAGTACTTTGCAAGCCTTCAGACCTTCTACTGTCATAGGGATCTTAACTACCATGTTAGGATGAATCGCTGCAATAGCTCTTCCCTCTGCGATCATACCCTCTGCATCAACAGTAGTAGCTTTTACTTCTCCGCTGATAGGACCATCGACAATGGATGCGATTTCAGCGATTACTTCTTCAAATACTCTGCCTTCCTTGGCGATCAGGGACGGATTGGTGGTAACACCACAGATTACTCCCATATCATTAGCCTTTTTAATATCTTCTACTTTAGCAGTGTCAATAAAAAAACGCATATTATCTTCTCCTCTTCATCATGATGCTATTATGTAAAATTAAAGCAAACAGCGGGCCCGAAGGCCCACTAATAACACCTATTTATTACGTCCGCAGCACTTCTTGTACTTCTTGCCGCTTCCGCACGGACAGGGATCGTTAGGATAAATCTTAGCTTCTTTTACGATCGTTGTAGAAGACTTCTGCTCCTTGTACAGAGCCTTTCTGGTCTCCTCGTCAAAAATATCGTTCCACTGCTCCAGATTGTACAGCCAGTCAGCTTCTGCAGCTACCATGTTCTTGTACAGAAGCGCCTTGTCAAATCCAAGGTTAACCTCAGTATCTTCATCCATTTCTTCTATAGGGTTCGCTTCTTTCAGACTGTCATTGATTCCGTCCAAAAAACCGGTCATGGTCATAATGGATACACCATACTTCTCAGCCAGTTCCTTAACTGTTCCCTTCACAACTTCATCGGGATTGGAAAGCAACTGTGCATAGATATCCTTCTCCTGCTCAAAATATGCAGCCCAGAGTCTCTGAAGATTCTCTCTACCATTCTCTTCGTTGTATGCTGATGCTCTCCACTGTTCTAATAATGCCATAGTAATACCATCCTTCTCTTTCAATAAACTTTTCCTACCTGTCCTAAAACAGGCCACACCGGCAAACAGGTTGTCTGCCTCTACCCTGATAGTATATAACAGATTGACGCGGAACACAATAAGAAAAAGTTTCAAATTTTTACGAAAACAGGTATATACTATGAAAACCGTGACATACTATTACTGTCATCGGAACCCCCTCCTTTGATCTTACGAAAGATGAGATAATACTTAAATCCTCCCCTTTTTAAAGCCCCGGGACGCAGGTTAGACGCGGTCCGGGGCTTTTTTTAATTGGTTTTATGGCTTTAGCACATCATGATCTAAGTCCTGAACACCTCAACCTTTCCATCCTCGAGTCCTATATGTCGCACAAATGTCAATAATCTTTTCATATCATCCAAATTGTGGTATCCGATATGCCATACTGCTTTCCCCGCATTCTTGCCGGCAATCTCCTCAAAATACGGATAGTCTACCTCAGCCAGTGAATGGCCGATCACAACAATCTCCGCAACATCTCTCATCTCATCCCATTGCTGTATCCCGGTCTCCATTGCCGATTCCAGAAGATATGCTTTCCACTTATTCTTGTAATGCGGCACCATCTCCCCGGTCGGCTTATAATCTTTTAAATAATCCACATTCGGGACATGCCCAAGTATCAGCTTCTCCTTGGGCTGTCCTTTCAGACGAGGCATCGTTTGGGCAGCTCATATCCCCGGGCATGAAAATTTGCCTGTTCTGCAGAAGAGATTGTGAATTTGCATCCGCATTCCTTACATGTTGATGTTATTGGGGTGTATTTTTGCATTAATTATTAATCCTTGCCTTTCGCTTTCTGCCTTTCTCAGATGCTCAAGTCTTAGTATAGACGTAATCGTCATCATATTGTAATAGCATATCCAAATAAATTTTCAGCATTTCCTTTTTCTTAGCAGACAAACACTGATAGCTATTCACTAATTTCTCTTCTTCACCGGTCATGTGCCAATCTCCAATTTTGATCTGTCCGGGCGATGTAACATTATCTTTGTCATCATCAAACAATTCGCTTATAGTCACACTCAACACATTACAAAGAATCAAAACCGTATAAACCTGAGGTTTCGTCCGGCCATTCATCAGATAGCTTATGGTAGAGGTTGAGATACCGGCTTCCTTTGCCAGCGCATGCGGTGTTATGTTCTTCTGTTTGCAAAGCTTCTTTAGCTTAATGATCATTGCTTTGCACTCTTCATCCGGATTGTACATTATTATCTCCTGTTACATATAAAGAATTCCCTTTTACAACTTCTAATTATATATATGGAATAAGTGCTAAAAGTTACAATTATTTTCTATATTCTACCATATTCACCCAAGTTCACTTTGTATCGACTTTTCAAACTCCTCTATACTGCTCACTTTTATCGCTGCCTTCAGCCAGCCTTCAAGTATCGATAAATCCTGCTGTGCCAAAATACGGTCTTTCAATTTTTCGGGGACCTCCCCCAACTCCTGTAAAATGTCCAGTATAGATTCTGCCTTGCCAATGGTTCTTCCTTCCTCTCTTCCTTTATCCCTCTCATAAATCTTCTCTTCCCATGACTGCATATACTTCACTCCCATCTCTTCGCTGGATTTGATCTTACGTACACATTCATGGATCAGCTTAATTCTTTCGCTACCCGCAGCCTCCGCCGATTCGTCATCTGTTTTCTCAATATAATGCAGAAAGTCTACCAGTTCCTTGCTCACTTCATCATCGTTGGTTCCCCTTGTATTGAGGAAGATGCGGATGGCTCCGTCTCCAAGCTCCAGATCCTTA
>JBGVLR010000186.1:0-1569 GCA_045124375.1 Acetatifactor sp. | reverse complement strand
GTTCGGTCAGAACTTTTTGATCGATACACACGTACTGGATAAGATCATCAGTGCAGCAGAAATTACAAAGGATGACCTGGTCGTAGAAATCGGCCCGGGAATTGGAACGATGACTCAGTACCTTGCATGTGCAGCCAGAGAGGTCGTAGCCATTGAGATCGATAAAATGCTCATCCCAATCCTGCAGGACACTTTAAGTGCCTATGATAATGTAACAATTATCAATGAAGATGTATTAAAGGTAGATTTAAATAAACTGGCAGAAGAAAAAAATGGCGGCAGACCGGTAAAGGTTGTTGCAAATCTGCCATATTATATTACGACACCGATTATCATGGGCTTATTCGAAAACCATGTACCGCTTCATTCTATTACCATTATGGTTCAGAAAGAGGTTGCGGACAGAATGCGTATGGGTCCTGGAACAAAGGACTACGGTGCATTATCTTTGGCAGTACAGTATTATGCAGAACCTTACCTTGTGGCAAATGTGCCGCAGAACTGCTTTATGCCAAGACCAAAGATTGGATCTGCGGTCATTAAACTGACGGTACATGAAAAACCGCCGGTAACTGTTCGAGATGAAAAATTAATGTTCAAACTGATCAGGGCATCCTTTAACCAGAGAAGAAAGACGCTGGCAAATGGTTTGAATAATAGTCCGGAGCTGCATTATTCAAAAGAGCAGATTGCAGAAGCAATCGAGAGACTGGAAGTGTCTCCAAGCGTTCGAGGAGAAGCTTTGACACTGGAGCAGTTTGCGAAGCTGGCAGATGTGCTTTTGGAACTGGAAGGAAAGTAAAAGAAAATGAGAAGAGAACTTTCCCCAGATGAAAAATTTATGAAGGAAGCACTGCGTCAGGCGAAAAAAGCATATAAATTGGAGGAAGCCCCGATTGGATGTGTGATTGTCTATGAAGGAAAAATCATAGCCAGGGGTTATAACCGACGCAATATTGATAAATCCACACTTTCCCATGCGGAAATTCTGGCAATCAGAAAAGCTGCAAAGGTGATGGGGGACTGGCGTCTGGAGGGCTGTACCATGTATGTAACACTGGAACCATGTCAGATGTGTGCAGGAGCAATCGTGCAGGCGAGAATTGATAGAGTCGTCATGGGCAGCAGAAATGCGAAAGCAGGCTGTGCCGGTTCTGTGATCAACCTTTTGCAGATGAGTGAATTTAATCATCAGGTGGAACTGACAGAAGGAATCCTGACACAAGAATGCAGTGCATTAATGAGCGGTTTTTTCCGGGAACTTCGTGAAAAAAAGAAAAGCAAGCAATCCGTTGACAAAGTAGAATAAAACGGTTATACTAAAAATCCGTGAAATAGTCATAAAGTTTCCGTACAGCCGGGGCGGTAGCGGTGCCTTGTACCTACAATCCGCTATAGTAGGGGTGATATTCCGCAGAGGGTGTTTCATTGTGAAGCTGCCCCTGATAAGTGATGTTGACGTTTGGGTCTTACGCGACGGGAAACTGTGAACCGTGTCAGGGCAGGAATGCAGCAGCACTAAGCAGACCTTTCCGGGTGCCGTGAGGGCGCTCGAGCCGAGTTAACTGT
>JBGVLR010000185.1:0-16708 GCA_045124375.1 Acetatifactor sp. | reverse complement strand
CAAAGTATTTTTCAAAATACTCCTGGTAGTTTTCATACTTCGGTGGAGCCTGCTCCAACCGGTATATCTTAAGATCTTTTTCCCAATCGTTCATTGACTCCACCTCCTTCGTATTGGGTTAAGTTAGATGTTTGAAAGCTTCCGCGTACAACGCATCCCGCTGCATATCCAATGCGTACTGCGTGCTTGCGTACTGCGGATCTTCTTGGGCATGCTTTCGCCAGGAGGTGGTTGGTATGGCAAACGAAGATAAAAAGGATTTTAACGCCATGCTGCATGACAGCAAAGACATGCCCAAAATTCAGACCATCACAGACCAGAAGAGCATTGCAAAATATGGCGGGAGCAGAATGTATCTCGCGCCGCCCATCGATTACGATAAAGTGATGAGAATGGTTCCCTACGGCAAGCTGATTACGGTAGGGGAGATTCGTGCCTATTTCGCGAAGCTGAGCGGTGCGGATTTTACGGAGCCGATCACGGCGGGAATTTTTGTATCCATCGCGGCCTGGGCGAGCCATCAGCGGACGGAGGAAGAAACGCCCTATTGGAGGACCCTGAAGGCCAATGGAGAATTGAACGCCAAATATCCCGGCGGTGTTGAGGCGCAGAAAGAAAAGCTGGAAGCCGAAGGGCATACCATCATTCAAAAAGGCAGAACAAACATCCGATACTATGTAAAAGACTACGAGAAATTTCTGTTCGAATTATTCTGAATTCAGCCCGGTGCGTTAATGTACCGGGCTGGAAATGTTTTTATGAAAGCATGTGTTGAAAAGAGGATTAATTTGTGATATAATCGTCAAATAAAATGCAATAGCTATGTAATTAGACGATTTGATATACAGAAGGAAAATTCGAATGAAAAATAGAGAACAATACAAAAGACTGATACAGTTTTTAGCATCGTTTTTAATCATTGCGGCTCAGACAGTAATTTTTGAACTTATCTGGTTCAACTGCTACACCAACGACGGCGCTAATTATTTCGTCCGGGGTAATTATGTGGTGGTCGCGCAGTATGCCCTGATGGTCTTCTTTTTCTACAAGCTTTACGGCGGCTTCAAAGTTGGTTATCTGCGGGTATTCGAGGTACTGTATTCACAGATCCTGTCGGTGCTCTGTGTCAACGCCATCACTTATTTGCAGCTGTGCCTGATCGGTCGGTGGGAGTTTATGTCCCATTTTGGCCCCATCATCCTGATGACCCTGGTGGATATCGTGGCGGTGGTGATTTGGGTTTTCTTTACCCGCTGGGTCTTCGTAAAGCTGTACCCGCCCAGAAAAATGGTGCTGGTTTATGGCAAATACAGCCCTGATGATCTTGCACGTAAATTTGCGTCCAGAGAAGATAAGTATACTATCTGCGAAATGATTTCCATTGAGCGGGATATCGAGGAGATCAAGGAGAAAATCGCGGAATACCGCTGCGTGGTTTTGGCGGATATCCCGTCTGAGATCCGCAACCAGCTGCTGAAATTCTGCTTCCAGAACGATATCAGATGTTATAGTGTCCCCAAAATCTCGGATATCATGATTATGAGCGCGGATAATATCCACCTGTTTGATACGTCGCTGCTGCTGTTCCGGAATAAGGGGTTGTCTATCGAGCAGCAATTTATGAAGCGGGCATTTGATATTATTGCCTCGCTGATCGCCATTGTTGTAGCGTCCCCGTTTATGATCGTAATCGCGGTTTGTATCAAGCTGTACGACAGAGGCCCGGTGATTTTTACACAGGACCGCCTGACAAAGGATGGCCGCATCTTTAAGGTTTATAAGTTCAGAAGTATGCGGGTGGAGCAGGAATCGGCAGGTTACTGTATGACAAGAAAGCATGACGACCGCATTACTCCGGTGGGAAAAGTGATTCGTAATATTCACTTCGATGAACTGCCCCAGCTGTTTAATATCCTCAAGGGCGATATGTCCTTTGTGGGCCCCCGGCCGGAGTGCCCCTCAATTGCGGAGGACTACTGCAAGATCATTCCGGAATTCAACTACCGGCTGAAAGTAAAAGCAGGATTGACTGGTTATGCCCAGGTGTACGGAAAATACAACACCACCCCTTATGACAAATTGAAACTGGATCTGACCTATATCGAGAACTATTCTTTTGTCCTGGACATCAAGCTGATGCTGCTGACCTTCAAAATCCTGTTCCAGAAAGAGAACACGGAGGGCATTGAGTCTTGGCAGACGTCGGCGGCAACAAAAGAGAATCTGGAAAAAATCGGGAAATAAAGGTGTAAGTTATGAGTGAGCCTCGGGTTTCTGTAATTATTCCTGCATATAACTGCGCCCGGTTTATTTCACAGGCCATTGACTCTGCGCTCAATCAGGATGCTTTGCTGGAGATTATCGTGATCGATGACTGCTCGGATGATATGCTGGATCGGGTTATGGAAAGCTATGGGGACAATCCTGCAGTGCGCTATGTCAAAAATGAACGGAATATGGGAGCGGCACAGACCCGGAACAGAGGGGTATCCTTGGCAAAAGGGGAGTATGTTGCGTTCCTGGACGGAGACGACTGCTGGGCAGAGCATAAGCTGGAAAAACAGCTGGATGCCATCGAAAAGAGCGGCGCGGTTCTGTGCTGTACTGCCCGGGAGTTGATGACTCCTGAGGGACAGTGTCCAGGCCATGTAATCCCGGTCAAGCCTGAGATTACTTATCGGGAACTGCTGAAACATAACAGTATCAACTGCTCGTCCGTGCTGCTTCGGACGGCGGTGGCTAGAGAGTTCCCCATGCACCACGAGGACAGCCACGAAGACTACATCATGTGGCTGGAGATTCTCCAAAAGTACGGGAAAGCCTGCGGTGTGAATGAGCCGCTTTTAAAGTATCGTCTAAGCAATGCGGGAAAGTCCGGAAATAAATTAAAATCTGCTAAAATGACCTTTATGGTTTACCGCTATATGGGATTCGGTATGGTCCAATCCCTGCTTTGCTTTTGCAGTTATGCTTTCCACGGAGTCAAAAAATACTGGCTGAGCAGTCATGGAGATAGAAATGAAGCTTGAAATTCTGATGTCGTGTATGCATCAAAGTGACGATGCCTTGATTCAAAGATCGGCAATCACCGGTGATGCGGTGGTGATCAATCAGTGTGACCGGGATGGATACACGGAATATGATACCCCCAATGGCAGGGCCAGGATGTTTTTCACCAAGCAGAGGGGCCTCACCAAAAGCCGGAATGCGGCAATCGAAAAATCGGAGGCGGATATCTGTCTGCTGTGCGATGATGATGAGGTATTCGTGCCAGGGTATGAAGCCAAGATGATCGATGCCTATGAAAAACTGCCCCAGGCCGATGTGATCATTATTAAAATGGTGAACCGTCCGCCTTCCTTTGCTGACGAGACCATTCGCCTGCGCTTCCCGAAGACCATGAAGGTCAGTTCCTGGCAGATATCCTTCCGAAGAGACAGCCTTGTCAGGACAGGCGTACGCTTCGACGAGCTTTTGGGAGCCGGCACAGGAAACGGCGCGGAAGAAGAACTCAAATTCCTGCGGGACTGCGAAAAGGCGGGACTGCAGATTTGGTATGTGCCGGTAGAAATTGCCAGCGTTGGGCAGACAGAATCTACCTGGTTCCAGGGTTTTACGGAGCAGTTCTTTGTTAACCGCGGCGCCACTACTAGATATATTCTGGGCTGGCCCCTGGCTACATTGTATGCCGTATATTATGTTGCAAGAAAGCGGAGAATGTATAACTCCCAGATTTCGCCGTGGAATGCACTGAAAGCCACGTTCAAAGGCATGAGGGAAAATAAGATTTCCAAGCAGGCAAAACAGCTCCCATAGAAATATCAAAACGATTTAGCGAAAGGGTTTTGCTGAATGAAAACATTATCGTTTATCATACCGTCCTACAACAGCGCCCATTTCTTGGACAAAGTGATTTCGTCGTTTCTGGCTCCGGAGGTGATCGGGGAACTGGACATCATCATTGTCAACGATGGCTCCACCGATGATACGGTAACGGCTGCGACGAAATTCTGCGAAAAATATCCTGGGTCTATCCGGGTGATCTCCCAGGAGAATAAGGGCCATGGCGGTGCGTTGAACACCGGCTGCGCCGCTGCTGTAGGCAAATATCTGAAAGTAATTGATGCGGACGACTGGGTGGAAACTCAGAACCTAGCGGAGTTTATCCGTTTTCTGAAGGAATGCAATAGCGATGTAGTGCTGACCCATCACTATACCCGTAATATTTCCACCGGCGAGGTGAAAAAGTGGAAGAGCTACCCAAAGGAATTCGGAAAAGCCTATTCTTTTGAGGAAATCATGGCCGACTGGAAGAGCTTTGACCGGAGCCTGACCTTCCATGGTATTACTTACAATACGGCGTTCTATCACAGCAACTGCATTCAGCTGTCAGAGCATGTATTTTATGAAGACCATGAGTTTGCCACGATTCCTTGCTGCTATGCTAAGACGGTGACCCCCGTGGACTTGTTCATCTATGACTACCGAATCGGCGATGTACAGCAGAGTGTATCGGATGCCAATCAGCTGAAGCGGCTGTCGCATACCGAGGCGGTTCTCAAGCGGCTGATCGGCGAATTCGAGAATCTGTCGCTGGATCAGGACAGTGCGGGAAGAGACTATTTCTGCATGAAGGCGCAAGGTTTGCTGCTGAGCTATATTACAACGACTATGCTGGTGAACAAGGATAAGCATGCAGGCAGACAGCACGGTGATGAGATGATGGCACTGTTCCGGGAGAAGATGCCCAGAACCTACGAGTTGGCAGCCAAGCAGTATCAGATTTTCCGTATGATGAATGTTTTGCATATCAGCAAACAAACCTGGGAGAAAATCCTTCGCTCCAGAATTTATAATATGCTGAGGCATAATCACGATTTTAACTGAGGGGATATTATGAAACAGTCACAAGGCAAACTGTCGCAGTATGTGCGGGAGTTTTGGAAATACAGAGACCTGCTAAAACTTCTTGTTGTTAAAAACGTCAAGCTGAAATATCGCCGCAGCTGGCTGGGATATGTGTGGAGCGTTTTAAATCCGTTGCTGATCATGATTGTTATGACCATCGTCTTCTCTACCATGTTCAGCAGGAATATTGAGAATTTCCCGGTGTATCTGTTTTGCGGCCAGCTGCTGTTCAACTTCATGAACAACGCAACACATCAGGCAATCTTTTCTATCACCGGCAATGCGTCACTACTGAAAAAAACATATGTCCCCAAATATCTTTTCACACTGGCGAAAGTCACCAGCGGCCTTGTGGATCTGGTGTTTTCGCTGGGAGCGCTGATTATTGTTTTGGTTGCTACCCGGGCAAAAGTTACCTGGTATGCGCTACTGTTCCCTTTCGTACTGCTGCAGCTATATGTGTTTTGCGTTGGCCTTGGCCTTTTCTTGGCACAGGCGAATGTATTCTTTCGGGATACGCAGTTTATTTATAACGCCGTTACAACTGCCTGGATGTACCTGACGCCGATTTTCTACCCGCTTGAGTCTTTGCCTGAAAAGCTGATTTGGTTTATCAAGCATTTTAATCCGATGTATTTCTACATTGGACAGTTCCGTGACTTGATCTATTACGGCAGAATGCCCGGCCATTTGATTATTCTGGCGGGCTGCGGTGCGGCTATTGCCATGCTTGCGATCGGTATTTGGAGTTTCATGCGTTCGAAGGATAGGTTTATCCTGTATATTTGATTTAGGAGAGAGATTATGGCGGACAAACGGGTAATGGTGGATGTGAATCATGTGACGATTCGATTCAATCTTGCCAGTGAAAAAGTGGATAATCTGAAAGAGTATCTCGTAAAACTGGTGAAGCGGGAACTGATGTTTCAGGAGTTTTTGGCTGTTAAGGATGTCAGCTTTCAGGTCCGCACCGGTGAGGCCTGGGGACTGATTGGCACCAACGGATCCGGAAAGTCCACGCTGCTAAAAGCCATCAGCGGCATTATGAAGCCGTATAAAGGTACGATTACAGTAAATGGCAGCGTAGCACCTTTGATCGAGCTGGGCGCTGGCTTTGACCCGGAATGCACTGCCAGAGAGAATATCTACCTCAATGGCTGTGTGCTGGGTCATTCTGAGGAATTCATGAAAGAGCACTTCGATGAGATCGTGGAATTTGCGGAGCTGCATGAGTTCCTGGATTCTCCGATTAAGAATTATTCTTCCGGTATGAAAGCACGGCTGGGTTTTGCTGTGGCGACAATGGTGAAGCCGGATATCTTAATCGTGGATGAGATTCTATCCGTTGGTGACTATAAGTTCCGCCAAAAATGCGAAAAACGTATGCAGGAGCTGTTGGCAGGCGGAACGACATTGCTGTATGTATCTCACAATATTGATGAGGTCAAGCGGCTTTGCGACCATGCAATTTGGCTCGATAAGGGCGTTGCCAGATTGCAGGGGGATGTCAACGATGTCTGCAATGCGTATATGGCAGAAATGCAGAAATAGGACCATGGAAATTAACACATCAATAAAAGCAACGGGCCTGAGCAAGCATGTTCAGACCCGTTGCTTTAGTATACAGATTAATTAAGCACTAAGGATTATGATGCCCTGAATTCAAGTAGGTTGGCCTTCTGTGCGAGTTTGAAGCAGCTCGGGCAGGCAGTATTGAAAATCAATTGGTGTAGTAAACTTTTTACAAGCGAAATATAAGATTTATATTATAAAGAAAATGGGGTTGAATTATTAGGGTAAATGTCATATAATTAACAAAATGAGTAGCTATAATGTTTTGTTATAGCTACTTTTTTGAGACGGGTTAATGGTTCTGTCTTGGCTTTAGCTTAACATGCAGAATGATGGGCGGTTGATTACTTTTTCGGTGTAGAGCAGCCCGTTTTAAGGCATTCATATATTAACGATTTCTGCAATGCTGCATGTGCGAAATGTAAAATGATATGTATATAATTATGTAAACATAAGAAAAGAGGTTTACGATGAAAGAACAGTATTCTATCGCAATTGCCGGAACAGGTTATGTGGGACTATCCAATGCCATTTTGTTGGCACAGAATAATCATGTGACTGCGGTTGACATTATTCAGGAAAAGGTCGATTTAATCAATGCGGGAAAATCTCCCATTGTAGATAAAGAAATCGAGGACTATTTGCAGAACAAAGAACTGAATCTGAGGGCTACAACCAAAGCGGCAGAAGCATATCAGAATGCAGATTTTGTGATTGTGTCCACGCCTACAAACTATGATCCAAAGAAGAATTATTTTGATACATCTTCTGTGGAAGCGGCAATTGAGCTCGTGCTGCAAGTAAACCGCGATGCGGTAATTGTGATCAAGTCTACTGTCCCCGTTGGATATACTGAGACACTGTGCGAAAAATATCAGACGGACAGAATCCTGTTTTCTCCGGAATTCCTCAGAGAAGGCAGAGCACTTTATGATAATTTATATCCGTCCAGAATTATTGTGGGAACAGCAAAGGCTGATCCCAGCCTGAGTGAAAAGGCTGAAATATTTGCTTCACTTCTGCAGCAGGGAGCGCTTAAAGAGAATATCTCCGTATTGTTTATGCACTCAACGGAAGCAGAGGCAGTCAAGCTGTTTGCTAATACCTATTTGGCCTTGCGTGTTTCCTTCTTTAATGAGTTGGACACCTATGCTGAAGTGCGTGGGTTGGATACAAAATCGATTATTGACGGCGTATGCCTGGATCCCAGAATTGGCAGCCACTATAATAATCCCTCTTTTGGCTATGGCGGTTACTGCCTGCCCAAGGATACAAAACAGCTCCTGGCTAATTACAACGATATCCCCAATAATATCATGCGGGCCATTGTAGACTCTAACCGTACGAGAAAGGATTTTGTGGCGGACAGAGTCTTGGAGAAGGCTGGATACTACGGAGAGGGTACATCCGGCCGGGACGGAACACCTGGCAATGATTGTGTCGTTGGCATCTACCGCTTAACGATGAAAGCAAATTCCGATAATTTCCGTCAGAGCTCGATTCAGGGTGTCATGAAGAGAATCAAAGCTAAAGGCGTCGAAGTTGTAATTTATGAACCAACTCTGAAGGAGGAGACTTTCTTCGGCAGCCGGGTGATTCGTGACTTGACAAAGTTCAAGCATATTTCCAATGTGATTATTGCCAACAGACAGGCAGAAGAGCTGAACGATGTTGCGGATAAAGTTTACACCAGAGATATTTATTCAAGAGATTGAGGGAGAAGAAAATGGTACAAGTATCTGTAATCATTCCCGTTTATAATGCTGAAAAATATTTGAGCAAATGTCTGGAAAGTGTCATGAGTCAGACACTGCAGGAGATTGAGATTATTTGTGTGGATGATGGCTCATCTGACCGTTCGCTTGAAATTCTAAAGGAATGTCAGGAAAAAGATGGCCGCATCAAAGTGATTGCACAGCAAAATGCCGGCGCCGGTGCGGCAAGAAATCGTGGATTGAGGGAGGCCAGCGGCGAGTATCTCTCCTTCCTTGATGCGGATGACTTTTTCGAGTCTGATATGCTGGCAGAAGCGTTTGAGACTGCGGAAAAGTATCAGGCAGACTTTGTTGTTTTCAATTCTGACCAGTACCATATGGACAAGGAATGCTTTGTAGAAGTGCCTTGGGTGCTTCGTATGAAAGATATTCCGCCTTATATGCCTTTCACTTACCGCCAGCTTACCGACAATGTGTTCAAAACCTTTGTGGGTTGGGCATGGGACAAACTGTATCGCAGAAGCTTTGTGATGGAGCACGACCTGTGGTTTCAGGAGCAGCGGACATCAAATGATATGCTGTTCGTATTTAGTGCACTGGTGGTTGCAAAGAGAATTGCAATTGTTGACAAGGTGTTGGCGCATCAGAGACGCGGCGGCAGTGAGTCTCTTTCTGTTACGAGAGAAAAATCCTGGCACTGTTTCCACGATGCTTTGTCGGCGCTGAAGAATCGTCTGGTTGATGAAGGAATTTTCTGGGAGTTGGAACAGGATTACATCAATTATGCGCTCCATTTTTCGCTTTGGCATTTGAATTCCCTTGCTGAACCCACCCACCAGCTCTTGGAAAATAAGCTGCGAGTAGAGTGGTTTGCAGAATTTGGCATTACGGATAAACCCGAAAGCTATTTCTACAACCGCAAGGAATATGCGCAGTTTGCACAGTTAATGAAAAAGTAATAATGAATTCCTGTGAGAATGAGGAAACGGAGAGAATTATATGAATAAAGTATCAATCATTTTGCCTATTTATAACGTTTCTCAGTATTTAAGAGAATGCTTGGACAGCGTTGTCAGGCAGACAATGAAAGAGATTGAAATCATCTGTGTCAACGACGGCTCTACTGATGATTCTCTGGATATCATCAATGAGTATGCAGCAAGAGACGAGCGGATCGTTGTCATTACCGGTCCCAACGGAGGCTATGGCAAGGCGATGAATAAAGGCCTGGACCGCGCCACCGGTGAATATGTTGGCATTGTGGAGCCTGATGACTATGTCAGCTTGACGATGTTTGAAGATCTATATAACATCGCTAAGGACAACGACCTGGACTTCGTAAAGGCAGATTTCTATCGCTTCGGAAGAAATGAGAAACGCGATATGGACATGAAGTATGTTGCGCTGGATTCGACCGGCACAAGATACGGTGAAGTGCTTTACCCGAATCAGGATCCCAGTCTGATCAAGTTTGTTATGAACACTTGGGCAGGTATCTACCGCAGAGCATTTTTGGAAGAGTATCACATCCGCCACAATGAGACTCCTGGTGCCTCTTATCAGGATAATGGCTTCTTCTTCCAGACGACGGTTTATGGCAGACGTGCTATGATCATAAACCAGCCGTACTACAGAAACCGGCGGGATAATCCGAATTCTTCTGTAAACAGCAAGGAGAAAGTCTACTGCGCCAATGTGGAATACGACTATATCAAAGATATCATCATGAGAGATGAGCAGCTTTGGGAGCGCTTCAAGAGCATGTACAACTGGAAGAAGTTCCAGAATTGCATGTTTACCATCAACCGTATCGGTGAGCAGTTTAAATATGAATACTTGCAGCGCATGAGTGCTGAATTCAAGCGTGCATTTACGCTGGGAGAGTTTACAAAAGATACGTTTACTCCGCTGGAGTGGAGCAAGCTGTCTCTCATAATGAATAAGCCGGATGTGTATTTTGCTTCGTATGTTGCAAGCAGCGGCCAAGGACGGGATAAGCAGCTTCAGAAGCAGCTGAGGGAGGCTAATGAGGAAATCCGTAAACTCAAGAATTCTAACAGCTGGCGTATCGGCAGGGTGATTACGTGGATTCCCCGTGCCATTAAGAGACTGTTTGGAATCCGATAATGCTGGGATCGTCACGTCAAAGTGAAGGAGTAACGTGAAATGAAAAAATACGATTATGTTATCGTGGGAAGCGGCCTGTTTGCAGGTGTGTTTGCCTATAAAGCCAGACAGAAGGGAAAGTCTGTCCTGGTAGTAGAAAAAAGAAACCATATCGGCGGTAATGTTTACTGCGAAGATGTGGAAGGAATTCATGTCCATAAATATGGTGCGCATATTTTTCACACAAGCAACCGTGAAGTGTGGGATTTTGTCAACAGCCTGGTTGAGTTCAACCGCTATACCAACAGCCCGGTTGCGAATTACAAGGGCGAAATGTATAACATGCCCTTTAATATGAATACATTCTCCAGAATGTGGAATATTTCCACGCCTGCAGAGGCAAAGGCCATCATCGATAAGCAGCGCCAGAGTGTTCAGGGTGAGCCTAAAAATCTGGAAGAACAGGCAATCAGCCTTGTGGGAACGGATATTTACCAAAAGCTCGTGAAAGGCTATACAGAAAAGCAGTGGGGACGTGATTGCAAGGATTTGCCTGCGTTCATTATTAAGCGGCTGCCCGTAAGATTTACTTACGACAACAACTACTTCAATGATCTGTATCAGGGTATCCCCATTGGCGGCTACAATGTGATTATTGACAAGCTGTTTGAAGGCTGCGATATTGAAATTGGTGTGGATTATCTTGAAAATCGTGAGCATTATGACAGCCTGGGAGAAAATATTGTCTATACCGGTACCATCGACGGCTATTATGATTACTGCTATGGTAAATTAGAATACAGAACGGTCAGATTTGAAAACGAGCTGCTCGAGATGGAAAACTATCAGGGCGTTGCGGTTGTGAACTATACTGACCGCGAGACACCATACACCAGAATCATTGAGCATAAACACTTTGAATTTGGCAAACAGCCGAAGACTGTGATCTCCAAAGAGTATCCCTCGGAATGGACAGAGGGGATGGAACCATACTACCCTGTCAACGACGAGAAGAACCATGCGCTGTATCAAAAGTATGCAGCACTTGCGGCGGAAGAAAACAATGTGATTTTTGGAGGCCGTCTTGCTGAGTACAAATATTATGATATGGACAAGGTGATCGAATCCGCATTCCGTGCTGCCGAAAAATATCTATAAAGGATGAAGGGAACCGCAATGGCAAAAGTATCGATTATTCTTCCGATATACAATGTACAGGAATATCTCAGAGAATGCCTTGAAAGTGTAGTCTGTCAGACGCTGCAGGATATCGAGATCATTTGTGTCAATGACGGTTCGACGGACAAGTCTCTTCAAATCATCGAAGAATACGCGGCGGTAGATGACCGGTTTGTAATCATTTCCGGACCCAACGGCGGTTATGGAAAAGCAATGAATAAGGGCCTGGATCGTGCCACCGGTGAGTATATTGGCATTGTTGAACCGGATGACTATGTTGATCTCAAGATGTACGAGGACCTGTACCGGGTTGCCAGTGAACATGACTTGGATTTTGTGAAAGCGGATTTTTACCGTTTTACGAGAAATGAGTCTGGGGAAGAGAGTTTGCAGTATGAGCTTCTGGACAAAGACAAGAAGCGGTATGGTGAACTGCTGTGCCCTGCGCAAGATCCAAGCTGCATCCGCTTCACGATGAATACTTGGACAGGAATATACCGGCGTGCTTTCATTGAAAAGTACGCAATCCGGCACAACGAAACACCGGGAGCATCTTTTCAGGATAACGGGTTTTATTTCCAAACCTTTGCTTTTGCCAAACGCGCAATGATTGTTAATCAGCCGTATTACAGAAACCGGCGGGATAATCCCAATTCCTCTGTAAAGAGCAAAGCAAAAGTGTACTGTATGAATATCGAGTATGATCATATTCGCGATATTTTGATGGGTGACCGGAAATTATGGGAACGCTTCAAGTATATGTACTGGTGGAAGAAATACCATAACTACTGGTTTACTTACAACCGGATCGATGATTCCTATAAGCAGGAATACTTGGAACGAATGAGGCAGGAATACAAGCGTGCAGACCAGAGAGGGGAACTGGATCAATCGCTCTTCACAAAGCAGGAGTGGCAGACAATCCAGTCGCTGATTAATCACGCCGATGGATATGTTAGTGTACTGCGTTCGTTTTGGATCGTTCGGAAAATTTCACCTTATGTGCCTGACTCGGTAAAGCGGGCAATGTTGCACTTCTTTGGGCTATTGACTAAGCTGGTAAAAAATGTGAAGGGGATATTGCTCCGCTGATGCCGGCATAGGTACAGATTTTCTGGCTATGAAGGAGGTTTTACATAATGAGCGATGTGCAAGAGAAGGATTCGACTACAAGGAGATTGATTGTTTCACTGACTTCATATCCTGCGCGTATTGGAACGCTATCCATGGTGTTGGAAACAATTTATGCTCAAACCCGTCAGGCGGATGAAATTGTGTTATGGTTGGCACAAGAACAATTCCCGGAAAAAGAAGCACAGCTTCCCGTGGAACTGCGTGTGCTGATTGGTGAAGGGCGTTTGACGGTACGTTGGTGCGATGATTTAAAACCCCATAAGAAATATTATTATACATTTCAGGAGCATAGGAACGATCTGGTTGTTACCATTGATGATGATATCTTGTATCCCGCTTATATGCTTGAAAACCTGTATCAAAGCTATTTACGCAATCCTAATGCCGTTTCGGCAAATCGAGTACACCTAATGACGATAACTGAGCAAGGCAGGATCATGCCCTACAAAGATTGGATTAAGGAGACGGATGTGTGCCTTCTCCAGCCATCCATGCAATTGCTGGCGACAGGTGCGGCGGGGGTACTGTATCCGGTTTGGCTATTCCGAAATGAACTATTTGACAAAGAAGGAATCAGGGAGACCTGTCTTTTTGCTGATGATCTTTGGTTAAAGGCTATGGAACTGATATCGAATATACCGGTTGTAGTAGCACAGCAATCTGAGGATTTACAGTTTGTACCTGGCTCTCAAAAAAATGCGCTTTATCACCAAAATGAGGATGAAAATCAGAATGATGTCCAGCTTGCTAAAATCAGCAAATGGCTTGACATCCATGTTGAAGAGGGAATCCTGGTAAGAAAACTGATGAGTTCAGATATTGGGGTAAAGATTATAGGCATCGAAGCTTTATGTGAGCATTTTGGCAAGGAACGTAGTACCTATAAAGAAAAAGCTCGAGCACTGAGGGCAAAACTTCAGCAAGCCTATGCGGATAAATCAGGGATCAATACAAAACTTCAGCAGGCATATTCTGAAAAGTCCGAAATTAATGCAAAGCTTCAGCAGGTTTACGCTGAAAAATCAGAAATCAACATGAAACTTCACCAAACCTATGCAGAAAAATCGGATATTAGTGCAAAACTAAAAACTGCATATCAGGAAAAGATGGAGCGTGGCAAACAGATTAAGATACTGGAAGCGCGCATTGCGGAGCTGAACGAAGAGCTGCAAGAGGAAAAAGCAAGAAACTCTATCACGAAAGTGGTAAAGAATATCCTGAAAAGAATTAAAAATATATTTGTACGTCAACAGTAAGGAAAGAATCAAACGATTATGGAAATGGTAAAACAATCAAAACGCGTAGAATATCTGGATATTGCGAAAGGTCTGGGCATTATTCTCGTTGTGTGGGCCCATGCAAAGGGACCTTTTTCTGGATATATTTATCAGTTTCATATGCCGTTGTTCTTTTTGATTTCGGGATATCTGTTCAATGCGAGGAACTCATTTCGTCAGTTCCTGACTGGCAAGGTGAAGTCGATCTATATTCCATTCGTGATGTGGAATTTGCTGGCTGTTGGAATTAAAACAGTGCTGAATCCTAACAATTGGGAAGCTAATGCCAAGCAGAGCTTGGAGATCCTTTTGACGTTGAGCAAGGATGGTCAGTTTTTCGGTGCCACCTGGTTCTTAGGCGCGCTGTTTATGGTTTCGGTGCTGTATAAGTTTCTGGATGTGACGATTCAGCAGAGCAACTGGAAGCGACCGCTTATTACGGGGTTCTTTGCGGCAATGGCTGTCATAGGCTTTGAGATCAACTTGCCATATATGCTGAGCAGAACGCTGATCCTTGGAATGTTCTATGCAGTAGGTTTTCTGGTGAAAGAATATCAGGAAAAGCTCCATCCCTTTGACAGACCATCTTTGGCAGTATTGGCGTTCCTGATTTTTGTGGTTATCGGAAGATACAATTCTGCTAATATGGGCAAAAATGAATATCGTTATCCCTTTTCGTTTGTTTTTGGGGCGCTTCTTGCTTCGTATTGCTTGATTAGCACATCACGGTTGATCCAGGACAGCAGTATCCGGCTGGTACGGCTGATGAAAAGGGACTTGTGTTATCTTGGCAAAAAGAGTATCGATATTGTCATTTGGCAATTTGTGGCGTTTCGTCTGGTGATTGTTTTGCAGCTGTGGATGAATGGCGAGCCGATTTCGGATCTGCTGCTGTACTATCCCGTGTATTCGGCCAGCAATGGCTGGTGGATTGTTTACACTATCGTTGGATGTGCAGTGCCGATCTGGTGGGGAAATATGTACCACGGTATGTGGCGTGCGGTAAAAGCTGCAGCAAGGAAATTGTCTGTAAGCTAATGCAGAGATTATAAAAGTCCACCCCAGTGAAGGGTGGACTTTTATATGTATCATATTAAAGGTACTGCTGCGTATTCACATCGATGACGCCGCGGGTGGTTAGGCGCACGGTGGGGATCACGGGCAGAGCCATGAACGAGAGGGTCATGAAGGGGTCGATGCCTTGGCCAATGCCCAGGCTGTGGGCAACCTTCTTGGCATTTTCCAGCAGGTCGTTGACCTCGGGGAGCGGCTTGTCGCTCATGAGACCGGCAATCTCCAGGGGAAGCTCCGCGAGGATCTGGCCGTCCCTGACTACCACGATGCCGCCTTTGTTTTCAGCAATGCGGTTGACGGCAAAGGCCATATCCTCATCGGTGGCGCCGACGCAGATGATGTTGTGGCTGTCGTGGGAGACAGAGGTGGCTACTGCGCCTGCTTTCAGGCCGTAGCCTTGCAGATAGCCAATGCCGATGTGGCCGGTGTTCTTGTGGCGTTCTACTACGGCCATTTTCAGGATATCATGATCCAGGTCCACAGCTTGGGCATAGCCCTTATCTTCCGTGATGATCTGGCCGTCGATCATGCCGATGATGACCTTTCGGCGGGGCTCTGCGAAGTCTGCGGCGGAGAGAACGGGCAGGTGGAAGGTATCGTGGGCCTGGGCGTTCAGGTGGGCGGGGATCTGGGGCTTGGGGAAATCAATGACCTGGCCTTGGCTGTATGCCAGCTTGCCGCGCTTATAGACGGTGACCACGTTGAAATCCTTCAGGTCTTCCACAATGGCAAAGTCGGCAAGATAGCCAGGCGCGATGGCGCCCCGGTTGTTCAGCAGAAAGTACCGGGCTGCATGGAGGCAGGCGATTTGAACGACTTGGATGGGATCGGCGCCCATGCGGACAGCTTCCCGACAGATGTAGTCGATGTGGCCCTTTTCCAGGAGGTCGCTGGGATGCTTGTCGTCGGTGCAGAACATGCAGCGGTCATAGTACTTAGGAGATTTGACCAGGGGCATCAGGGCTTCCAGGTTCCGGGCGGCGGTGCCGTCCCGAACCATAATGAACTGGCCCAGGCGCAGCTTGTTCAGGGCGTCCTCCGCGTCGGCGCACTCGTGGTCGGAGTAGACACCGGCGGCGATGTAGGCGTTCAGAGCTTTTCCGGAGAGGCCCGGCGCATGGCCGTCGATTTTCTTGTGGTGGGCTTGGGAGGCGACGATTTTGGCGGCGGTGGCACTGTCGGCAGCCACGATGCCGGGATAGTTCATCATCTCGGCAAGGCCCAGAACACGGGGATGCTCAAAGAAACTGTCGATGTCCCGGTAGTCCAGGTTGGCGCCGCTTTCGTCCATGGGGGAGGCAGGAACGCAGGAGGGAATCATGAACCGCACATCCACAGGCAATCCTTCCGTGGCCGCCAGCATATAATCGATACCGTCGGTACCCATGACGTTGGTGATCTCATGGGGGTCGGTGATGACGGTGGTGGTGCCGTGGGGGATGACGGCCCGGGCGAATTCGGCAGGGGAGACCAGGCTGGATTCCAGATGGATGTGGGCATCGATGAAGCCCGGGCAGACGATCTTTCCGGTCATGTCCACTTCCTCGTGGCCCTCGTAGCTTCCCAAGCCAACGATCAGGCCCTCTGCCACGGCAATATCGCAGGTGTCCAGTTCTCCGGAAAAAACATTGACATAGGTGGCGTTTTTCAGCACCAGATCTGCTTTTTCCCGGCCTGCGGCCACATCGATGATGTGAAGCTTTTTGAGGAGCTTTCGGTTGATCTTTCCGGACCAGGTTTCGG
>JBGVLR010000184.1:0-3139 GCA_045124375.1 Acetatifactor sp. | reverse complement strand
TTAAAATTCTTCGATGTTTACACAGTGGCAATAAGTGGAATACAGTTTTCGTTCTTCCTATTGGCTATGATAATTGCGATTGGTTCTGTTATCACAGCTCAAAAAGTTTGGACGCTCAGGGAAATTTGAAATGAACGATATGGATAGCTTCGAGTGGCTGCTATGTCCTGTCTGTAACAGTAAAACTCGTATCAAGCTGCGGTTAGATACTGAGCTGAAAAACTTTCCTTTGTTTTGTCCTAAATGCAAACAAGAAACTTTAATCAGCGTAGAAAAATTTAAGATTTTAGTTATCACAGAGCCAGACGCACAGACGCAGAGCCGATAACCCGTTAGCCCTCAGGCGCGGATTATCGGCTCTTTTGTTTTCGGCGGCTGTCAATTAAAGCCGCCGCGTTATACGACGACTTTATGAGGAACACGGTATATGGTAAATAACTCGTCGACTTCCATCCAACTCGATAATTCGAGATAATTGTGTGTAAAGTGGCAAAAGTGTGTAACACACTTTTCACGATCTTTACAACAGGAGGAGACGACAATGAACACAAAACTTGCTACCACACAGATCCGGATTACCGAATGGGCTGCCATTATCAAAGACTGCAAATCCAGTGGATTGAAAGTCGATGAATACTGTCAGCAGCATGATATTTCTCGTGATGCCTATTACTATTGGCTCCGTAAAGTCAAAACAGCTGCATTACAGCAGGCAGGCTTTGTTGAACTGCCTGTACCAGAGGTTAAGTCCGTTCCAGCAGCCGTTTTTGCTGCTCAGATGGTTATTAAAGTTGGAGGAGCTGAACTTGGCATCAACAACGACACTCCAACAGAACTGATTACCAGAATTCTGGAAGTGATCCGTCATGCTGAATGATGCTTCCGGTTTCACACACGTATATCTGTGCACTGGATATACAGATCTCAGAAAAGGGATTGAAGGCCTCATTGCTATCGTATCTGCTACGTTCGGTCTGGATCCCACAGAAGCCGGTTCGCTCTTTCTTTTCTGCGGTCGCAGGAACGACCGTATGAAAGCGCTTCTGTATGAAGGTGACGGCTGGCTCCTGTGCTATAAACGTTTCACAGATGGAAGGCTCCAGTGGCCACGCAGTACGCAGGAAGCAAAAGAACTTACCCCACAGCAGTACCGATGGCTGATGGAAGGCCTTTCCATTGAGCAGAAAAAAGTAATATCAAAGGTAAAACCGGAACTGTATTGATGCGGTTTTCATCATGTACATTGACAGCTTTATAGTTATCCAAAATCTCAAAAACAGCGTAAATATGCGGTTTTTCAGCTTGTTCTGTGGTATAATGAATGCATGGAAAATAATACTTTAACACTCGACGAACTGAATAAATTACCCAAGAATGCCATTGCCCTGCTGTATATGCAGATGAGTGAGAGCTTTGCACTTCTGTCTGAGCAGAATAAAACAATCCAGAAACAGAATGAACTGCTGATCAAACAGACGGAAGACCTGAAAGAACAGCTTGCAATCCTCACACAGCATCGGTTTGGACGTAAGACGGAGTCTGCGAAACAGGTGCTCGGACAGCTTTCTTTTTCACTGGATGATATGTGTGTTATCCTCAACGAAGCAGAAATACTCACTGAAAACGGTATCCCGCAGGAACCGGAAATCGAAAAAGTTGTTGTCCGCCGGAAAAGATCCAAGGGAAAGAGAGATCTGAACCTGAAAGATATCGAGGTGGAGATCATCCGGCATGAATGCGCACCTGAAGAACTTCAGGAACATTTTCCAAAAGGATGGCATGCCCTTGAAGATGAAGTTTATAAGGAACTTCAGTATATCCCTTCCCGTTTTAAAGTATTGGAGCATCATGTAAAAGTATATGCCGGAAATCACGATTCCGGTGGTTTTCTGCGCGCAAAAGCACCAAACCGCCTTCTTGCACACAGCATCCTGACCCCGGAACTGGCCGCAGCTGTGTTCAATGCAAAATATGTGAATGCGGTACCACTCAACCGCCTTTCAGAAGAATTCCTGCGCAATGATGTAAATATACCAAGGCAGGATATGGCCGGCTGGATGATCCGTCTTCACGAGTATTATCTGGGACCGGTACATGACATGATGAAAAAAGAGATCATGAGATCGCATCATGTCCATTGTGACGAGACGCCATTTGTCATGCCGGAGCACAGAAAAGAATATATGTGGGTGTTCCATTCCCCTGGCGGAAACGGTACACATCCTCTCTTTCTTTATGAATATCTCGGCGGCAGGAATGGTACCGTACTGCAAAACTATCTTGCAGGCTATGAAGGGACATTGATCACGGATGGTTACCAGCCGTACCATACACTGATGAAGAACAGTGATACGATCAAGGTTTCCGGCTGCTGGGCTCATGCGCGACGAAAGTTTGCAGAGATCATGAAAGCGGCGGCAAAAGGCGCTGCTCTTACACCAGCACAGTCGGTAGCTGCTGAGGCAGTAAAGCGGATCGATGCCTTGTATCATCTTGATAATAAATATAAAAACTCATCGGCTGAAGCGAGGCTGGATAACAGACAGCAGTCTGTCCTGCCACTGGTCGATGCTTATTTTGCGTGGCTGAAAGTTCAACAGACGAAATCCAACAGCAGTTCAAAACTCAAAGAGGCAGTAAATTATTCCATCAACCAAGAGTACTACCTCAGGAGATTTCTGCAGGATCCGGAACTTCCGTTGGACAATAACGATGCCGAACGCAGCATCAAGGCATTCTGTGTAGGAAAGCATTCCTGGCACATCATTGATTCCGTAAAAGGAGCAAAAGCCAGTGCACTTTTATACAGCATCGCAGAAAGCGCAAAGGCAAACAGCCTGAAACCATACGAATATTTCAGATATCTGCTGACTGAATTAGTAAAATATCCTCGTGAGAATGTACCTGAAGAAGTGCTTGCTTCACTTATGCCATGGTCTGAATCATTGCCGGATTGTTGTCGAAAAACGAAATCAAGGTAAAGCTACTGTGCCAGCCTTCGGGCTGGCATTATTTTATCTACAGGACTGGTTATTTACCATATACGTATAACCGCCTCTTTTTTTCCTTATAAGTAAGAGGGGAATCAGCTAGGGCAAGATCCACCCAGTATTACCATAACGAGTTCTTGATGTGGAGT
>JBGVLR010000183.1:0-30825 GCA_045124375.1 Acetatifactor sp. | reverse complement strand
TTCACTCGTCAGCTACGGGCAGGAAAAGCGCATGCTTGCATGCGGCTTTTCCTGCTTGGGCTGACGAAGGGAGCGCCGGTTTATGAGCAAAGTTAGCCGCAAAGCGGCGAGAAAGCGCCGTAGGCGCCTTTGCGAATGGCGCGGAGTGAACTGTAACGTGATTTATAGTCACGGCATCCGCAGGAAGCCGGCCTTTCGGGTGCAATTTACAGCAAAGGAGTCGAATATGGACAGAAAATTAAAAATCGGTCTGATCGGGGCTGGCGGAATTGCAGCACATGCTCATATGCCCGGTTATGCTAAAATGGATAATGTTGAAATTGTAGCAATTTGTGATATCAAGCCGGAGAAGGCAGAGGCGCTTGCCAAGGAGTACAATGTAGCCCAGGTGTATGAGGATTACAAGGATGTCCTGGATATTCCCGGCCTGGATGCCATTGACATTTGTACGCCGAATTATCTGCATTCCATCATTGCGGTTGAAGCGTTGGAGAGAGGACTTCATGTATTCTGTGAGAAGCCGGATGCAATAAACGCAGCCGAGGCTGAGAAAATGAAAGCAGCTGCCGAAAAGAGCGGAAAGGTGCTTATGGTTATGAGAAATAACCGTTACATGCAGGTGTCTTCCTTCCTGAAAAAGTACATCGAAGACGGCCGCATGGGAGAAATTTATGCAGCTCGCTGCGGCTGGCAGAGAAGACGCGGAATCCCGGGCAAAGGCGGCTGGTTCACTACGAAGGCACAGTCAGGCGGCGGTCCCCTGATCGATCTGGGCGTTCATATGATTGACTTGACTATGTGGCTTATGGGCAATCCCAGACCGGTGGCTGTTACCGGCTGTACCTATAACAAGTTTGCCGATAACGATGTGTCTGACTCCGTAAATTCCAACTTCGGAGAGAAGAACAGTCAAGGTACCTTTGATGTGGAAGACCTGGCCATGGGCTTCATCCGCTTCGACAATGGAGCATGCCTGCAGATTGAATTTTCCTGGGCTTCCAACGTGGAGAAGGAGCAGCGCTTCTTTGAACTGCGCGGTACCAAGGCCGGTGCAAGCTGGACTTCTGCAACCCAGAAGCTGGGCATTTATGAGGAAGAGTATGGCAAGACAGTAGACTATCTTCCCAATATTGACAATACCAAGGGTGTTCAGATCCATGAAGCCAACCTGCGCCATTTTGCAGATGTGGTATTAAATGGTGCAGAGCCCATGTTCGTGCCTGAACAGGGTGTGAATATGGTGAAGATTCTGGAAGCAATTTATAAATCCGCAGAGACCGGAAAAGAGGTCCTGCTGTAAAATATATAGCTGTTCAGACACGGCTGAACTGTTGGATAAATAAAGGAGGATATTTTCATGATCAGAGTAACTGTATGGAATGAATACGCTCATGAGAAAACAGATGAGAAAGTAAGACAGATCTACCCTAACGGTATTCACAATGCCATTGCCGACTTCCTGAGAAGCGATGACATCGTGGTAAGAACTGCAACCCTGGATGATGAGGAGTGCGGTCTTACAGAGGAAGTGCTGAATGACACTGATGTGCTGCTTTGGTGGGGACATATGAGGCATAGCGCCGTGCCCGATGAAGTGGCAGTGCGCGTAAGAGATGCTGTCCTGAAAGGAATGGGAGCCATCTTCCTTCACTCCGGGCACCATTCCAAGCCCTTCAAGATGTTGATGGGTACCAGCGGCAACCTTTCCTGGAGAGAGGACGGAGACATGGAGCGTATCTGGACTGTCAGCCCGGGACATCCCATTGCACAGGGAATCGGCCGATATTTTGAACTGCCTCATGAGGAGACATATGCAGAACCGTTCTCCATCCCTCAGCCGGATGATATCGTGTTCATGGGCTGGTACGAAGGCGGAGAGGTGTTCCGCAGCGGTTGTACCTTCCACCGTGAGAATGGTAAAATATTCTACTTCCAGCCGGGACATGAATCTTTCCCGACTTACTATGACAGCAATGTGCAGACCATTATCCGCAATGCTGTAAAGTGGGCTGCTCCGGTGAAGCGTGTGGATGAGCTGGTTTGTCCTCATATTAAGAAGATTGGAACGGAATAAACAGAAACTGCATTAAACGTGATCTGAAGAAAATTAATATGACTCCCCTTAAGTAGACATTGAAAATGATCGAAATCTACTTAGGGGGATTTTTATGACTGCATCATATCCATAAATGCCGCCATAGCTCTTGTCATATACTTATGCTTCTTATAATAAAAATACACATTTCGCCTGGCAGCGTCGCCCCCCAGCTTGTAGTACACCAGATTTTCAAAAGAAGGAAGCTGTGTCACCAGCAGGTCACTGATAAAAGTGGCCCCCATCTGTGTAGAGGCTGCCATATAACAGGTAGACTGCTGGTTTAATTCCAAAATGATATTGGGACGAAAACCTGCCGCCCTGCAAAGCTTGTCCCCACGAGTCCTGGTATCATTGCCGGGAGAGAGCATGATGAATGGAATCTCACGAAATGCCTCCAGAGGTACGGTGGGCTGCCCGGCTTCCAGATAGGTTCTCTTTTTAATATCCTCATAAGAAAGCCGGTAGGCAGTCAATTGCTCATGAATCACCAGATGCTTTGGTGCAGCCAGTAAAATATGGTCCTGACAGTAAAAGGCTTTGTCATACAGAGCACTGTCATAATGATAATTATCGATTACCATATCCAGAGTATTATTGCTCAAAAGTTCCTCCAGCTGGGCAGTGTTGCCTTCTGTAAGCTGTATTTTGATATCAGGATATTTCTGGCGAAACCGGGTAATAATAGGCGGCAGGGCGTAAGCCGCAAAGAGATTACTGCCTCCTATGGATAAATGCCCGGATTTCAGCGTATTCAGATCATTGATATAATTCTCCATCTGCTGTTCCAACTGAAAAATTTCCTCGGCTGCTTTGATGTAAGCTTCTCCAATCTGCGTCAGGCGCAGCGGAGAAGTGCTTCTGTCGAAAAGCGGCGCACCCAGCTGCTGCTCTATCTTTTTGATGCGTGCACTTAACGAAGGCTGGCTGATATAGAGATTCTGCGCAGCTCTTGAAAAGCTCTTTTCTTTATAAATTTCATACACGTAATGTTTCCAGGTGAACATAAAGTCTCCTTATTATAGTTAAAACAATATAATATTTATATTAATATAGGTATTTGAATATATTATAGCTCTGGTGTATGATTTTGTAAATGCTAAAGAGAGCGGAGGAGAAGAAAAATGTTTGATTGCGCAGAGAGAATGGAATATGTACATTCTGATATCAGAGGACCGCTATTTGTGGAAGCCATGCAGATGCAGGCACAGGGAGCCGATATTTTAAAACTGAATACAGGAAATCCGGCAGCGTTTGGATTCGGATTGCCGGAGAGTATTAAGAATGCTTTGGACGGTCATCTGGAAGAAGCGGTGGGCTATTGTGATTTTAAGGGAATGCCGGGGGCAAGAGAGGCAATCTGTAATTATCATAAACAGAAAGGAATCCGGGGAATTACACCGGATGATATTTTCATAGGAAATGGTGTCAGCGAAGTGGTATCCTTTGCATTAATGCCTCTTTTGAACTGTGGGGATGAGGTGCTGGTACCTACTCCCAGTTACTCCCTCTGGGGCAATTCTGTTCATCTGGCAGGCGGAAAGCCGGTGTTTTACCGATGTGATGAGAAAGCCAACTGGTATCCGGATGCGTCAGATATTCGTGCAAAGATTACCGACAGGACAAAAGCGATTGTGCTGATCAATCCCAACAATCCAACGGGGATGCTTTACCCGGAAGAAGTACTGTATCAGGTGGCGGATATTGCAAGGGAACATAAGCTTTTGATTTTCTCAGATGAGATTTACGATCGTCTCGTCATGGATGGGTTGAAACATGTGTCGATTGCGGCATTGGCACCGCACTTGCCGGTGGTGACCATGAACGGCTTGTCCAAATCGCATTGCCTTTGTGGGTATCGCTGTGGCTGGATGGTGATCAGTGGTCCGCGAAAGCTGACAGAAGAATACCGCCAGGGAATTGTCAAGCTCACATCCATGAGATTGTGCGCCAATACGCTTGCACAGCTGGTAATCCCTGCTGCACTGGAAGACATGGAGACGCCCCGGTCCATGGTCAGCCCGGGAGGAAGGATTTATGAACAGCGTGAGGCGGCTGTGTCAGAACTTGAGAAGATTCCGGGACTTTCTTTTGTGAAAAATAATAGCGCCTTCTATCTCTTTCCGAAGCTGGATGTGAGGAAATTCCACATTACGGATGATCGAAAATTTGCAAGGGATCTGCTGCATGCCACCAATATACTGCTGGTGCCGGGAAGCGGATTTGACTGGCAGGAGCCGGACCATTTCAGGATTGTAATGCTTCCTCAGGCGCAGGTACTGCGGGATGCTGTGAGACGCATGGGCGAGTTCCTGGATGGATATCAGCAGTAGGAAACTTTCGGGTGCCTGGCTTCTGCTAAAGAGGCCGGGCTTTTATTTACAGACTGGAAAAGGGTATGCTCGTATGCGCTCACCGGGATTGTTTCATCACTTGTTTATGGACAAACAAAAGCTTCCTGTGGTAGACTTAGTTAAAAGACAGCAATTGAGCTCAACGACTGTGAAAAATCACAGCGCATAACTATAATACGCAAACTCCTGTGAGGTCATTATGAAATTTGATTTTGAAGAGGAATTAAAGAAGCTCCCCAACAAGCCGGGAGTCTATATTATGCGGGATGCCCAGGATACTATTTTATATGTAGGAAAAGCCATTAATCTGCATAACAGGGTGCGTTCCTATTTTCGGGAGAATATCGGCCGGGGACCTGCTATCGACAAGATGGTAAGCCTGATTGCCCGTTTTGAATATATTATCACAGACTCGGAGTTGGAGGCCCTTGTACTGGAAAATAACCTGATCAAGGAGCATTCACCTAAATATAATACCCTGTTGAAGGACGACAAAACATATCCTTATATAAAGGTGACGGTGGGTGAAGAGTATCCCAGAATCCTTTTTTCCAGGCAGATGAAAAAGGATAAATCTAAATATTTCGGTCCCTACACCAGTGCTGCTGCGGTAAAGGATACTATTGAACTTCTGAACAAGCTGTTTCAGCTCAGAACCTGCAACAGGTCGCTGCCTCGTGACATCGGAAATGACAGACCCTGCCTGAACTATCATATCAAGCAGTGCCTGGCACCTTGTCAGGGTTATGTAAGCAAAGAAGAGTATCGGAAGCAGGTGGCTGGTGCTCTGGAATTTTTGAACGGCAATTATAATATGATTTTAAAGGATCTGGAAGGCAAAATGAAGAAGGCTGCGGAAAACCTGGATTTTGAGGAGGCAGCCGGCTACCGTGATCTGATGAACAGTGTGAGGCAGGTGTCCCAGAAGCAGAAGATCACAGACAGTGACGGAGAAGACAAGGATGTCATTGCCATGTATCAGGATGAATCGGAGGCAGTGGTTCAGATCTTCTTCGTGCGGGACGGCAAGCTGATCGGCCGGGAACATTACTACATGACACATGTGTCAGGCAACAGCAAAAGCCAGATCCTGGGAGACTTCGTAAAACAGTTTTATGCCGGAACACCGTTTATTCCCAGGGAGTTGATGCTTCAGACACAGATTGAAGATATGGATCTGATCGAAAAATGGCTGACTCAGAGAAGAGGAGCACGGGCCTATATCAGGGTACCCAAGATCGGCAACAAAGAGAAACTGGTGGAACTGGCGGCCCAGAATGCCAAACTGGTATTAAATCAGGACAGGGAGAAGCTGAAACGGGAAGAGGGCAGGACCATTGGTGCCGTGAAAGAAATTGCAGCGCTGCTGGGAATCGAACGGGCGGACAGGATGGAGGCCTTCGATATTTCCAATATCAGTGGTTTTGCCAATGTGGGTTCCATGGTGGTTTTTGAAAAAGGAAAGCCCAAACGCAGTGATTACAGGAAGTTTCGTATCAAGACTGTTTCGGGACCGGATGATTATGCCTGCATGAAAGAAGTGCTGACAAGACGCCTGACCCACGGAATGGAGGAAAGCAGAGAGCTGGAAGAGAAAGAACTGGATCAGGAATATGGAAGCTTCACCAGGTTTCCGGACCTGCTTTTGATGGACGGCGGCAGAGGGCAGGTGAATATCGCTCTGGAGGTGCTTGCGGAACTGGGAATTCAGATCCCTGTCTGCGGCATGGTTAAGGATGATAACCACAGGACCAGAGGCCTTTATTTTAATAATGTAGAACTTCCTATTGATACCCATTCGGAAGGCTTTAAATTGATCACCAGAATACAGGATGAGGCTCACAGGTTTGCCATTGAGTACCACCGTTCTCTGCGCAGTAAGTCTCAGGTGAAATCTGTGCTGGATGAAATCCCGGGTATCGGTCCGGCGAGACGCAAGGCCTTAATGCGTCATTTTGCTTCAATCGATGAAATTAAAAATGCGGAGATAGAGGTACTGATGGAGGTACCGGAGATACCCAGACAGACGGCAGAGGAGATATACTTTTTCTTCCACAAAAAGCATTGAACACTTGGGAATCGTGTGATAGAATAAAAAACAAGGTCACAAGTCAAAGGAGAGGGAAGATGGCAACTGTAAGTCTGAGAAAAGTAATCGAGAAGATGAAGCTGGAAAACCTGACGCCTGATATTGATATCAGTAATATACGGATCACCCAGCCGGATATTAACCGACCGGCACTGCAGATGGCCGGATATTTTGAACATTTTGATGCTACACGTCTGCAGATTATAGGATTTGTAGAATATACTTATATGGAAAGTCTGGATGAATTTCAGAAGCAGGAGATATATGGGGAACTGTTATCCTATGATATGCCCTGTATTGTGTTCTGCCGCGATCTGAGACCGGATCCTCTTTTCATGAAGATTGCCAATAAGCAGCATATCCCAATCTTGTCTACCAAGGTTTCTACTTCTGCGTTCATGTCAGAGATTATCAGGTGGCTGAATGTAAAGCTTGCTCCCTGTATTTCGGTGCATGGTGTGCTGGTTGACGTATATGGTGAAGGCGTACTGATCACCGGCGAGAGCGGAATCGGTAAGTCTGAGGCCGCCCTGGAACTGATTAAGAGAGGTCACCGTCTGGTGACAGATGATGTGGTAGAACTCCGTAAGGTAAGTGATGAGACTTTGGTTGGAAGTGCTCCGGACATTACGAAACACTTTATCGAGTTGCGTGGTATCGGTATCATAGATGTGAAAGCGCTTTTTGGTGCTTCTTCTGTAAAAGATACCCAGCAGATAGATCTGGTCATTCGTCTGGAGGAATGGGATAAAGACAAGGAGTATGACCGCCTGGGTCTGGAAGAAAATTACACGGAATATCTGGGCAACAAGATCGTATGCCATAACATACCGATCCGTCCCGGCAGAAATCTTGCGGTAATCTGTGAATCGGCAGCAGTTAACCATCGTCAGAAGAAGATGGGATACAATGCAGCGCAGGAGCTTTATACTCGTGTACAGAATTCTTTGGCCAGAAGAAGAGACGAGGATGAAGACGACGACTGATAAAAATATTGGAAAATTATAATAAAAGGAGATACAAATCATGAGTAAATATGCATTTGGAGTGGACATCGGCGGAACTACTGTAAAACTGGGATTATTTGATATGGAAGGCTGTGTATTGGCCAAGTGGGAAATCCCTACAGACAAGAGTAATGAAGGTTCTGCTATCCTGCCGGATGTTGCCGACAGTATTAAAGCCAAGATGCAGGAGAGAGGCATCGATAAGGATGAAGTTGCAGGTGTGGGCGTAGGTGCTCCCGGCCCCATCGACAGCGAGGGAACCGTATATCATGCAGTAAACCTGGGATGGGGTGTATTCAACATTGCCAAGGTGCTGAACGGTTATCTGGATCTTCCGGTAAAGGCCGGTAATGATGCCAACGTAGCTGCATTTGGTGAAATGTGGCAGGGCGGCGGTAAAGGCTATAAGAATCTGGTTGCAGTTACCCTGGGAACCGGTGTCGGCGGAGGTATCATCGTTGAGGGAAATATCCTGACAGGTGCTACCGGAGCAGGCGGTGAGATCGGACATATTCATATCGAAGATAATGAAGAAGAGTGCTGCGGCTGCCAGAATAAAGGATGTCTGGAACAGTATGCTTCTGCGACAGGTGTTGTACGCTTGGCTAAGAAAAGACTTGCGAAAGATAATGCACCCAGCGAACTGCGCAACGGCAATCTTTCTGCCAAAGCAGTATTTGATGCAGTAAAAGAAGGCGATGAAGTGGCAATTGAAATAGCTAAGGAATTCGGCGATTACCTGGGCAAGGGCCTGGCTGCTGTTGCCGGCGTAGTAAATCCTGAAGTATTTGTAATCGGCGGCGGTGTGTCCAAAGCCGGAGAAATCTTGTTTGACTATATCTGCCCTGCATATCAGAAATATGCATTCCATGGTTGCAGAAGCGCAAAATTTGTGCTGGCTACCCTGGGCAATGATGCCGGAATCTACGGGGCAGCAGGTCTGATCCTGAATTCATAATTGTGCGGCAGTCTGATTCATCAGGCCGCCACAGAAAAAATTAGAAAGAAGAGTAAAAATGATCAGTAAAGCTGTAATAGAAGCCTTAAAAGACATTGTACCGGAAGAGAACATCCACCTGGAGGAGCCATTATCAAAACATACGACTTTCCGGGTGGGAGGACCTGCCGACTGCCTGATAGAGATAGGAAGTGCGGTACAGCTTACGAAGATACAGAAGTATCTGACACTGATAGATATGCCGCATGTAGTGGTGGGCAACGGAAGTAATCTTCTGGCAGGTGACAGAGGATACCGCGGCGTGGTGCTGGAGTTAGGGCCTAAGTTTGCAGACATCCGTGTGGAAGGCACTAAGATCACAGCTCAGGCCGGCGCTCTTTTATCAAGGATTGCCAAAACTGCCCTGGACCATGGTCTTACCGGACTGGAATTTGCCAGTGGAATTCCCGGCACAGTCGGTGGTGCGGTAGTAATGAACGCAGGAGCATACGGCGGAGAAATGAAACAGGTGGTTACATCCGTCACTGTACTGGATAAAGAAGGAGAAGAATTGGTATTAGACAATGATACCATGGAGTTCGGTTATCGGGACAGTGTGATCAAGCATCATCCTTTTGTAGTGACAGAAGTGACCATGGAACTGATACAGGGAGACCCTGCGGAAATTAAAGAAAAGATGGATGATCTGGCGGTCAGACGAAGAGAGAAACAGCCGTTGGAATTTCCCAGTGCAGGAAGTACCTTTAAGAGGCCGGAGGGGTATTTCGCCGGTGAACTGATTATGAAAGCAGGATTAAGAGGCTGTCAGATCGGCGGTGCCAGGGTGTCGGATAAACATTGTGGCTTCATCATCAATGCCGGCGGTGCCTGCGCAGCAGATGTAAAAGAATTAATAAGTGAAGTACAGATAAGGGTAATGGATAAGTTTGGTGTGGAACTGGAGCCTGAGGTGATTATGCTTGGGGAGTTCTGAGCAGCCGGACTGAAGGAGTACAGAGAACATGAGATTTGTGGTAGTGACGGGAATGAGCGGTGGCGGTAAAAGCACCGCACTTAAAATGTTGGAGGATGCGGGCTTTTACTGTGTAGACAACCTGCCTGTTTCCCTGATTGATAAATTTGTGGAGTTGATCGCCACGCCCAATAGTGAAATCACGAAAGTCGCACTTGGTCTGGATGTCCGTGCGGGCCAGTTCTTTGAGGATGCTACCATGGTGCTGGAGCGTCTGCGTAAAAATGGTTACAACCTGGAAGTACTTTTCATGGAAGCAGATGATGCAGTGCTGATCAAACGGTACAAGGAGACCAGGCGTGTCCATCCTCTTGCATTGGACGGGAGAGTGGAGGACGGTGTCCGTAAGGAACGCAAAGTTCTTGAGAATATTCGTAAAATGGCGGATTACGTCATTGATACCACTCATTTACTGACCAGGGAATTAAAGGAAGAGTTGGACCGAATTTTTGTCCAGAATCGAGAATATAATAGTCTCATGGTAACGGTCATGTCCTTTGGATTCAAACACGGGATTCCGGTAGATGCAGATCTTGTGTTTGATGTCAGGTTCCTGCCCAATCCGTTTTATATCGATGAACTAAAGAAGAAAACCGGTAATGATAAAGAAGTGCAGGACTATGTTATGAGTTTTACAGAAGCGGAAGAGTTCATGGTGAAACTGAATGACATGATACAGTTCCTGATACCAAATTATGTGAAGGAAGGAAAGTATCGTCTGGTAGTGGCCATCGGCTGCACCGGTGGGCAGCACCGCAGTGTGACTCTTGCCAATGAACTGTATAGCCGGATGAAAGATAAAGGGAGCTATGGTGTGAAGCTTTACCATAGAGATGTATACAACAGGAGTGTGTAAAAATGTCATTTTCCGGTGAGGTAAAAGAAGAGCTGGCGAAGCATATAAGTTCCGCAAGGCATTGCCAGATGGCGGAACTGGCAGCATTGCTGAACTTTTGTGGACAGTATGGAAGAGATGCGTATGGTGGTTATACCATAGGATTTCAGACAGAAAATGAAGCTGTTGTGAGAAAAAGCTTTACATTATTGCAAAAAACATTTAATATAGATAGTGATGCGACATTGGATGAGGAGCGGATGCAGGATTTTTACAGTAAATTCGGAAATCTGGAAGCTCCTGTCAGTCAAACGCTTATTAAAAATTCCTGTTGTCAGAGAGCATTCTTACGTGGAGCGTTCTTAAGCATAGGTTCTATTAGCGACCCTCAGAAAGGGTATCACATGGAATTTGTGTGTACCGATGAAGCGAAAGCCGGGCAGCTTCAGAAGGTGATACAGGGATTTGAAATAGATGCCAAAATCGTTATGCGTAAGAAGTATTACGTGGTCTATCTGAAAGAAGGCGCTGCCATTGTGGACCTTTTGAATATTATGGAGGCTCATGTTGCGCTGATGAATCTGGAAAATCTGCGTATTTTGAAAGAGATGCGCAATTCCATTAACAGACGCGTAAATTGCGAGACCGCCAATATTTCCAAAACTGTAAATGCCGCTGCCAGACAGATTGAAGACATTGAATATCTCAGAGATCATTACGGATTCAAAAAGCTTCCGGAAAATCTGAGACAGATGGCAGAAGTCAGGTTAGAATATCCGGATGCTCCTTTGAAAGAACTGGGAGAATATCTGGACCCGCCGGTAGGAAAATCGGGAGTTAATCACAGGTTACGGAAATTAAGTGAAATTGCAGATAGAATCAGAGCGTAAAAAGAGGAGGAAAATATTATGACGCAGAAAGCAATTGAAATCAAGCTTCAGAATGGTCTGGAAGCGCGGCCGGTAGCAGTACTGGTACAGGTGGCTAGTAAGTATGACAGCACCATCTACATTGAGGTAGAAGGAAAGAAAATTAATGCGAAGAGCATTATGGGTATGATGAGCCTTGGCCTGAACAGTGGTGAGCAGGTTGTAGTGACCGCAGACGGTAATGATGAAACCGCGGCAGTGGAAGATATCGAGAGATTCTTAAGTGGAAATGTAGTAGCGTAAGCTGCATGATCATATAGAGGGATGATTCAAGCGGAATTAATGGGAAATATTTTCACATGATTCCGCTTTTTATTTTAGCTTATAAGTGGGGGAAGCTTTAGCAGATGTAAGCAACAGAGAATTGTGTTGAGAGAGGAGTCGTAATGGCAGATAAGAAGATATTATTTATATACAATCCCAAATCGGGGAAGGCGCAGATCAGAAATCATCTGGCAGATATATTAGATGTATTTGCCCAGGCAGACTATGAGATTACAATCTGCCCTACCCAGAAGAGCGGGGATGCTGTAGAATTGACAGCCTACCGTAAACCGGTGTATGATCTGGTGGTCTGCAGCGGAGGTGATGGAACTCTGGATGAAGTAGTTACCGGCATGATGAAAAGTTCTTACATGACGCCGCTTGGCTATATCCCGGCCGGCAGCACCAATGATTTTGGAGGCAGTCTGCATCTCCCGAAAAATATGGTGCAGGCAGCTCATACAATAGTTGACGGCAGGAATTTCCCCTGCGATGTGGGTATTTTTAATGATGATGTCTTCGTTTATATAGCAGCATTTGGCCTGTTTACGGAAGTTTCCTATGAGACCGCCCAGGATATGAAGAATGTGCTGGGACACATGGCATATATTCTGGAAGGCATGAAACGTCTTTCAGCCATCCGTTCTTATCATATGAGGGTTACTTATGAAAAAGAGGACAATGAAAATGTGGTAATTGAAGATGAATTCATGTTCGGCATGATAACCAATTCTGAATCCGTAGGTGGATTTAAGCGGATTACTGGGAAAAATGTACAGCTGGACGATGGAGTATTTGAAGTAACTTTGATTAAGAGGCCGCGCAATGCCATAGAACTGAATGAGATCATGGCGGCTTTACTGAACAGGGAGATTGATACGAAAGCAATTCACTGTTTTAAGACCTGCCATTTGACTGTGGAGTCAACAGAAGAGATTGCCTGGACCCTGGATGGAGAATTTGGCGGAAAACACCAAAAGGTGGAGATCGAAAACAGATGTAAGGCGGTAGAAATCCGTGTGACCGAGTAAATAAAGTGAAGCAAATGCAGTTGAATCAGGTGTGGACTTATTTAGTCCACACCATTTTTTGCGCAGATATCCTGCAGGCAGCACCTGTCGCAATAAGGTTTTGTCCTTGCTGTACATACTTCTCTTCCGTGAAAAACAAGGCGGTGACAGAAATCACTGCCCTCCTCCGGTGGTATGATCTTCCAAAGAGCCATTTCAACTTTTTTCGGTTCCTTAATGTTATCTACCAGCCCCATACGGTTGACCAGACGGATACAGTGAGTGTCAGTAACGATAGCCGGTTTCCCGAACACATCCCCCATGATCAGATTGGCACTTTTCCTGCCAACACCGGGCAGTTTTAAGAGTGCATCAAAATCGTCGGGGACTTTTCCGTTATATTTATCCTTTAAAATTTTCATACAGGCGCTGATATCTTTGGCCTTACTTTTTCCCAGGCCGCAGGGCTTGACAATGGCTTCAATCTCTTCCACGGGGGCACCGGCAAGTGCATCTACATCGGGAAATTTTTCATAAAGCCTTTCCACTACGATATTGACTCTTGCATCGGTACACTGAGCGGCAAGACGCACACCCACAAGCAGTTTCCAGGCATCATCATAATCCAGAGTGCAGTCGGCATCAGGATATTCTGTTTTTAATCGCTGTATAATTTCCAGTGCAAGTTCTTCTTTTGTAAATTCTTTGCTCATAACTCACCATCCATTCAGCTTATTTTACCGGTTAGATTCATTTTATATTTGGGCAAATGATATCATGGGTAAGCCCACGATTCACGTTCGCACCTTACAATGAACAGGCTTCGTCAGCTTCCGCTCATTGTATCATAGAACGAAGGAGATGTCTATGTTCACACAGGTTTTGTAACATGCTTTGCTTTCTCCCTGAAAAAAATTTCCAACAAAGTCCGTAAAAGTGAAAAGAGGAAAGAGAATACCGAAAAAACTTTCCTTCTTTTCCTTGCTTTTTTCAGTATCTAACGATATCATGATTTTAACAACAGCATCAAGCAAAATCAGATTGGAGAAGACGAGATGATAGAGAAAAGTTTGTTTGGATATACCAGAGAGGGAAAGGCAGCTTACAGGTATCTGATGTCAAATGAGGCAGGTGTTGAAGTAGAACTGAGTGACTTCGGTGCGTCTATCCTGGCGATTCGTGTACCGGATAAGGAAGGTAAAATGCGGGATATCATGCTGGGCTACGATACGCTGGAAGAGTATTATGATAATTCCTGTGGCTTCGGTGCTTATATTGGCCGCAACGCCAATCGTATAGGGGAAGCAAAGGTGACACTCGACGGAGTAACCTATGAACTGGAGGCAAATCAGAAGGGAATCAATAACCTTCACAGTGGGAGTAATCGATCCCATTACCAGTTATATGATGCCGGGATCGGACAGGATGAAAAAGGTGATTATGTAGAGTTCAGAAGGATAAGCCCTCATCTGGAACAGGGATTTCCGGGGAATCTTGATCAGGTGATCCGTTACACGCTTACAAGAGAGAAGGCATTGCAGATTGATTACCATGCGGTAAGTGATGCCACAACGGTGATTAACGTGACCAATCATTCTTACTTTAATCTCTCAGGTCATGACAGTGGAGATGTTCTGTCTCATGAATTGGAGGTTTATTCTGATGCGTTCCTGCTGACGGATGCCAATCTTTTGCCTACCGGGGAAATTGCAGCTGTAGAAGGTACACCTATGGATTTTAGGTGCAGGCACAGCGTGGGAGAGCATATTAATGATGACTATGAACCTCTTAAGCTGGCAGGTGGGTATGACCATAACTATATCTTGTCTAATGACGGCAAAATGAAGAAAGCTGCCTGGGTCAGAAGCCCTGAGAGCGGTATTTCCATGGAAGTCTGGACTGATTTATGCGGTATCCAGATTTATACCGGCAATTTCCTGAATCACAGGAAAGGAAAAGGCGGTACCTATTACGAAAAGCAGGGAGGCATCTGCTTCGAGACCCAATTTTATCCAAATTCCTGCAAGGAGCCTTCTTTCCCCAGCTGTGTATTTAAAGCAGGAGAACCTTTTGATTCCACCACCGTATTCCGATTTATATAAATGTGGCAGAGTAAGTTATATAAATATGGCAGTATAAGTAATTATGATATAGTAAAGGCTAAAACCCGTTCAGTTGGGTTTTGGCCTTTTTGGTTAATGTAAAGATGCACAAAAAGTTCATTTCACATGCATTTCCTGCTGAAAAAGTAGAATAATATTCAGTAGAAAGAATGAACCAAATGAAAAGAAAATTGATTATTTGTACAATTGTTTTAACCACATTGATGCTTAGCGGCTGTACGCGAAAAACAGCAGAGGGAGCAGAACAATCATCTGCAGCAGGTTCGACTACACCTTCTACTTCCACTGATACAGTGGTACCGTCGGCTTCCGCTGACACCACGCATACAACTACCCAGTCATCTGAGTCGACTGCTCAGACACAAACCGGTACCGCCCACAGCGGTGATGATGCCACAGCCATGATTTCCGAGGAGGAAGCTAAGCAGATAGCGCTTGCCCATGCAGGTCTCACAGCTGACCAGGTTACTTTCATCAAAAGCGGCACAGACAGAGAGGACGGTCATGTTCGTTATGATGTAGAATTTTACACCAACGACAAAAAAGAGTACGACTATGAAATTGATCCCTACACCGGAGAAATTCTGGAGTATGACTATGATGCAGAATACTACGTCCAGTCCTCTGACACTACTGACACCAAGACTATCACAGAAGACGAAGCCAAAAAAATAGCCCTTGATAAAGTCCCCGGTGCCACATCAGAGCACATCCGTGAGTTCAAGACCGACTACGACAACGGCAAACTAAAGTACGAAGGTAAGATCTATTACAACCAGAAAGAATACGAATTCGAAATTGATGCACATTCTTCCACTATCCTTGAATGGGACGAGGAACCCATCTACGGAGCCAATTTTTAACTTTGTAACTGTAACAGTTCACTCCGCGCCATTCGCAAAGCCGCACCTACGGTGCTCTCCGCCGCTTTGCGGCTACCTTTGCTCATAAACCGGCGCTCCCTTCGTCAGCCCAGGCAGGAAAAGCCGCATGCAAGCATGCGCTTTTCCTGCTCGTAGCTGACGAGTGAACTGTAACTGTAACTGTAACTTAACTTTCAAAAAGGAAAAATTGCCTCCCCCTATTTCTTTTTGCAGGAAAGTATGTTATATTTATATCAAACGTTCGTCTGCACAAAAGATGGATGGAGTAAAATGAAAACGGAGGTAATGACAATGTTAGTTTCTGCAACAGAAATGCTCAAGAAAGCAAAAGCAGGCCACTATGCAGTAGGCCAGTTCAACATCAACAATCTGGAGTGGACAAAGTCCATTCTGTTAACTGCTCAGGAGTGCAATTCTCCCGTAATCCTTGGTGTATCTGAGGGTGCCGGTAAGTATATGGGCGGTTATCATGCAGTAGTAGGTATGGTAAACGGATTATTACAGGACCTGAACATCACTGTTCCTGTAGCTCTGCACTTAGACCACGGCTCTTTCGAAGGCTGCTATAAGTGTATTGAAGCAGGCTTCTCTTCCGTAATGTTCGATGGTTCTCATTATGCAATTGATGAGAACGTAGCTAAGACCACCCAGCTGGTAGCTGATGCTCATGCTAAGGGAATCTCCATCGAAGCTGAAGTTGGTTCTATCGGTGGTGAAGAAGATGGCGTTGTAGGTATGGGTGAGTGCGCTGATCCTAAGGAGTGTAAGGCTATCGCTGATCTGGGCGTAGACTTCCTGGCAGCAGGTATCGGTAATATCCATGGTAAATATCCTGAGAATTGGCAGGGACTGAGCTTCGAGACTCTGGATGCTGTACAGCAGCTGACCGGTGAACTTCCTCTGGTTCTTCACGGCGGTACCGGAATCCCGGCTGATATGATCAAGAAAGCAATCACTCTGGGTGTAGCTAAGATCAACGTAAATACCGAGTGTCAGCTGGCATTTGCTGCTGCTACACGTGAGTATATCGAAGCTGGTAAGGATCTGCAGGGTAAGGGATTTGATCCTCGTAAACTGCTGGCTCCCGGTGCTGAAGCAATCAAGAAGACCGTAAAAGAGAAGATGGAACTGTTCGGATCTATCGACAAGGCTTGAGTTGTGGGGTGACTTGGAAGACTATAAAGCAAAGGCACGCTCAAACAGGGTGTACATGCAGCTTTCAAGTGCAGTCACAGTGATATAAGATATACTAAACAGCCTGTATTTTGGCAAAGGGCATCCTCAAAACGTAAAACTCACGGCTATGCCGTTCAGTCATGTTACGTTTTGAGGATGAAAGTCAAAATACAGGCTGTAAGTATGTCTAATGTGCACATAACAGCGTTGACGGAGCTGCCCCGACAACTTAAATTCTCTGCTGAAGTGGATTATACCGCAGCTCTAAAAACTCAGGCAGCTTCTTGGTAAAAAGCTTGTTCAGCTCCTCGCTGTAGCCGAAGATGGCCTGGGGGCAAAGGTCCGACAGAGTTTGAATGTGTTCCTGGGTGATGGCTTCATTTTTCATGGAAACAGACTGGCGGGAGCCGTCTGTGAAGCCCAGCATCAGGCTGTAGCTTTTGCCTACAGTGATAAAGTTGCGCTTGTGGGTGGTGGTAAGCTGGTAGACCCACACGAGTTTGGAAGTTTCACCGAAGGCGGTATTGGAGTTGTCCTGGCCGCAGATGAAGTCGCGGTTGTAGCGCAGACCTTTTACCTCGGGGGTGTTTTCCAGAAAATATTCCACTTTTTCGCGGGCTCCTTCCTGGTTGGAGCTGTTTGCTATGTATTGTTTGATCTTTTTCTGATATTTTCCGGTTAAGGACCAGATAACGAATAACAGTCCGAGACCAACAAAGATAAGACCCATTATCAGTAGAATAACAGCGCCGCCGGTATCCGTGGAGCCGGCTTTGTTGACATTCAGATAATAGGGAAGAAAAATCTGCCGGGTTTCTGCATCCAGGTTATCCCAGTCCAAATATTCCTGATAGAGTTCATAACTGTCATTCGGCATACGTGTGATGGTGCCGGTTACTTCGTACTGTGCCTTGGTTAAGGCAGTGCCATCGTCCTTGCCGTCCAGATAATCGTAAGAAGCATTGAGAAGATTCTCAGATTCTTCCATATCGGATTTCATTACCCGCATGCCCATGTAGTAGTAATCGCCGGCATCAATAATGTACTCTCTGGCGACCGTCTTTGTTCCTTCTGATTCTTCACAGTACCAGTCATAGATTCCGCTTAAGGTGCCGGAGACATATAACCCCTCTATGTCACCGTCAAAATCCACAGAATCAAGTGCAGTCGGTCCCTGCATCATCATGAAAAGAGATGGCATTGTCTGGGCTAACATAAAGCCTCCGATGGCAACCAGGATGATGATAAGGAGCAGGGATGATTTGAGACTTTTCATTTTCAGTGCTTTCATTTATAAGATAATACCGGGTATGAATAGCTTATCACAGCAATAGCTGTCTTGTTGAACTACGGACAACGAGCCTGGGCGAGATCACAGCTTCTATATGATTGCTGTCGGCGGGGGTGTTATTGATCAGGTCAAACATTATTTTTGCCGAGCGTTCTCCGATTTTGTATGGAAGAATATCTATGGTCGTTAAACCGGGAAACGTCATATCAGAATATTCATTGTTATCATAACCAATCACGGAAATATCTTCCGGCACACGCAAATTACATTTAGCAATTGCTGAATATACACCATAAGCCACGTAGTCGCTGAAACAGAAAATAGCGGTTGCACTTAAATGATTGAGGTCGGACTGTTGTTCAAGCCACTCCCGGGCAGTTTTATAGCCGCCGGTCTTGGTGCTGTCGCATTCCAGAATCTGTACGGCGGACTCTGTCAATTCTTGCTCTTTGAGATATGCTATAAATCCATTATAACGGTCCTGGGCAGAGGAAATGTACATTGGCGCAGAAATATATAAAAAGCTGCGATGCCCCAGCTGATATAAGTGCTGTGCGGCCAGATAACCTCCCTCATAGTCATCGCTCTGCACAAAATTAGCGGAGAGCCCCGGAAACTTACGCTGCAGGATCACATAAGGAACATTGGCGTTTTCCAATTGAGTATGAGACTGGGTGTTTTTCATGCCGGGAACAAGGAAGATACCATCCACACCGTGGTCCAGCATGTTACTGAGCACTGCACTTTCCTGATCAGGATTCCCGTTGGAATTACCCAGCATCAGTATATAATTTGTTTCAGCACAGATTTTTTCGATGCCTTTGTACATATAGGAGAAAACCGGATTGCAGATATCCGGGACAACTATGCCCAGTATCATGGATTTGGTGGTCTTCAAGTAGCTGGCGGCCAGATTCTTGCGATATCCAAGCCGTGCCGCGGTTTCTTTTACCAGATGAGTGGTTTCCTGACCGATATCCGGCATATCCCGAAGCGCTCGGGAGACGGTATTCACCGAGACATTGAGTTCTTCGGCAATATCTTTTAATGTAATGGACACTTTATGTTCCTCCAGTAGAACGTGGTTTTATAGTAATTATACAATTAGATAGTGACTGTGTCAAACGCCATTGCGGTGTGTGTGCTGACATTAATGGGAGATGCAGAGGGCATAGTAAGTATGGAATGATATATTTGAATTCAGGTTCAGGGAATTTCTCTGAACCTTTTCTTTTTGGGACTTTTTGGTAAGAAAAGTTCCTTTTTGATTATTTCGGGAGGGACAGAGTTGTGGCATAATAGTTATAATATCAAGTGATACATCGCAGGATGAAAGTTAAGCAAAGGAGAAAAAGAAGGATGAGAAGTGCAGGAATCATGAAGCTCTATCCGGGAGCTGCCAAAGAGTATGAAAAACGCCATAATGAAATATGGCCGGAGCTTGTTGAGTCCATTAAAAGTCATGGTGCAAAAAACTACTCTATTTTCTTGAATAAAGAGACGAATGAACTTTTCAGTTATCTGGAAGTTGAAGATGAAGAACTCTGGGAAAAGCGAGCTGGAAGCGAGATAACAAAGAAATGGTGGGAATACATGGCGGATCTGATGGAAACCAATCCGGATAATTCGCCTGTGTTTATTCCCATTGACGAAGTGTTCCATTTAGATTAAGAAAAACCGGTGACAAAGGAATGAAAGAAAAGGAGTCAAGTATGAAAAACAAACAGATTCTGGTAGGAGCAGATTTTGCAGGATTTCCGCTGAAGGAAGCCGTAGTGGCACATCTGCAGGCAAAAGGATGGGAAGTAACAGACGTGGGAGTTCGTGCGGATTCTGATCCGGAGGACACAGATTTAATGTTTCATAGAGTGGGCTTAAGAGCCGGTGCTATGATTTCAGAGGGAGAATTTGAGAGAGCCCTTCTTTTCTGCGGTACCGGTATGGGTATCCACATTGCGGCAAGCAAATGTCCCCATGTTCATGCAGGTGTAGTGGAAAGTGTACCTGCAGCACTCCGTGCAATTACAGGGAATGGTGTAAACGTTCTTGCCATGGGAGCTTTTTATGTGGCTCCTGCCATGGGATGTGATATTGCGGATGCATATTTGAATGCAGAATTAGGAAGCGGTTATGAATGGTGGTACAATTTCTATGAGTTCCACAAGCTGGCTATTGATGAGCTTGAGGCATTTGATTATGAAGCGTATAAGAAAAATGGCTTTAAAGTACATAAGTTGGGAGATTACCCGCTGAAGCTTGAGATCAAACCGGAGTAAATACTTTTCCACAATTATAGCAAAATGGAACAGGTATGGTGAATAAATGTATGAAACATAGAAGAAAAAGTATATTGGTCGAGTGGGCGGTCTCATATTTGATTGTTTTGCTGATTCCCTTAATTACGATATTTTTAAATTACAATATTAATATACAAACTATTAAAAGTGAAATTGGTCATATGAATGAGATTACCATGGATAATCTGAGTGATGAAATTGACAGGATTATGACGGAACAGGTGAATGTTTATAATTATTTGTTTACCGATGTATTTTTTAGAAGCTGGATTTCACATAATGAAAAGAATACAGAATACTATACTGACGCTTATAGAGTGATGACTCAAATAAGCGGATATGTGAAGTATTCTTCAGATATTTCCTGCTTACTGTATATGGTGGATGAAAACTATATTATCCAAAATACCACTGCAAATAATGCTCGCCATTTGTACAATGCCTTTCGTGATAAGTACAAGGAATTTCCGGAGTATGAAGAGTGGATAGAACTTTTATCAGGTTATTATGATAATGAATTTGTTTTTTTAAATTATGTGAATGGCAATACCAACGAAAAATGCCTGGTCTATGCTGACAGTCTGGCTCTTTCCGGAAATAAATTAGTGAATATTTTTATCAGTGTTCCGCTGAAAGAGATTGCGGCATTGACTGCTTCATTGGATTCCAAGGCATTGCTGATTATGAGTTCCGGTGACACAGTGGAGGTGATCAGTGGGAACGAGTCCGTCTTGTCATCGGAATTGAAAGAACTGGTCTTGTCAGGGGAAGCTGCTTTTGAGACAGAGGAATATATGGGAACGGTGAAAAAATCCATATACAAGGATTTTTCTTATTGTCTGCTGAATGAAAAAAAGGAGTTCTGGGCCAAGTCTACGCATATTCGAAATATCTTCTGCATCAGTGTAGTCATTACTCTATTTGTGGGATTTGGAGTAGTAAGTTTTCTTTTGCGGCGTAATTTTATGCCGGTATCCAGTCTGCTGCAAAAGGTCAGTGGGAAGAAAGAGCACGGAAATGAGTTTTATCAGATTGAGCTGGCATACAGCTGCTTGAAGAATGAAAATAAGTCCATGAAGCAGATCCTGCAGGGACAGAAAGAAGCATTGTTAGGAAGTTACCTGTTGTCGGTCATGAAGGAGCATAAAAAGGGGCTGTCTGATAATGAAAAAGATTTCTTTGGATTAGAAGAAGGGAAGTCTATGATACTGTCCGGCTTTTATGTCCCGTCATCGGACGAATTGCTGCGTTTTTCCATAGATAACGTATTCTCAGAATTGATGGTTGGAGAACATTTTTGCCATATAGAGAATGGTGATTATATGCTGTATCTGTTTTTTGCGGAACAGGGGAAAGAAGCAGAATTTGCCGCTGAATGTGACAGGCGGGTATCTTATCTGCTTGAACTGTTTCAGCAGAAGTGGGAGGTGGCTTTGAGTTTTAAAAAGACTGCGCCTGAGACCGGACTGGACAGTATTGCTTCCTTATATCGGCAGCTTATGTATGATTTCACGAGTACGTCAGAAGGTGAAGAAGAGACGGAGCAGTCAAATGAAGAGATACGGGGAATTGTGGCTTATGTTTTGGGATATGTGGAAGAACATTATGCGGACTGCGGCTTAAATATATCCAGTATTGCGGATTCTATTGATAAGAATCCCAAATATATTTCCAGAGTCTTTAAAGAAACCATGGGAGAAGGAATTTTAGATTATGTGAATCGGATCCGGATCGCCAGAGCAAAGGAGATTATTGCCATCCGGCGATATTCTACGGAGGAAGCAGGAAAGATGGTAGGATATGCCAGTAACCAGACATTCCGCCGGGCATTTATAAAAATTGTGGGGATCACTCCCGGAAAATATATGGACAGCCTGCAAAATAAGTAGAAGAGGTACCATTTTGTATAGCTAAAGTGCCTTTTTGATTATAGAAAAATCTAAATTACGTTGCTATACTGAGACCACATTCGGCAGGAAAGCATGAGTGAATAAAATACGGAGGTATGAAATTTATGAGACAGAAAAATGTAAAACGTTTACTGAGCCTTATGTTGGCAACTGTTATGGCGGTAGGAAGTCTTACTGCATGTGGTGACAGTGAGAACGTCAAACAGGCGGAAAGTAAGACAGAAAGCTCAGTAGCGGCTTCAGAAAGCAAGGAAGCTGTGGCTTCTTCTGAAGCAGAACCGGAGTCGGAAGGAGTTACATATCCTATTGAAGGGGATGTAACTTTGACATTGGCAATCGTAGAAGAGGCGGCTGTTACTTCAAGCGGTGCAGCGAATTTGTTTGAAACACCTTTTGGAAAAGCATGGCAGGAAGCAGCCGGTGTTACGATTGAAGTAATGCAGCTTGCAGATAATGATGCCATGAATCTGTTGCTGGCAGGCGGAGACTTGCCGGATTTAATTTATTATCGGTTTGGCACACTATATACGGGTGGTGTAGCGAAAGCGGTCAAAGACAAGATCATTGAACCATTGAATGACTATGTGGAATATCTTCCTGATATGATGGCTGCACTGGAAAGTGATCCTGACTATATTAAGGGAGCAACTACAGATGAAGGTGACATCGTCGGTGCTCCATTCGTAAGAGGAGATGCTGTCCTGAGAACCAGTGTCGGTATGATGCTCAGACAGGACTGGCTGGATGACCTGAATATGGATATGCCTCAGACGCCTGATGAATTATATGATGTTTTGAAAGCTTTTAAGGATGAAAAGGGCGCAGAAGTACCTATGTCTATATCAAGTGGAGCAATAGAAAGTCAGATGTTAAAAGAAGGGCTTATTACATCTCCATTTGGTCTGCCACAGTGTGATTATTATCAGGAAGACGGAACCGTACATTATGGTTTTTATGAACAGGAGTACAAGGATGTTCTTGCATGGTTAAACAAACTTTATACTGATGGTTTGCTGGATCCTAATTTCCAGACTATTGATAATGCTACAAGAAACGCTAATATTATGAATGGTGTATCCGGCATGACATGCGGTTCCATTGGCAGTGGTTTGGGAACCTACATCAATACTATGGCTGAAACAGATCCTGAGTATAATCTGTCCGGTATCGCTCCGCTGGTAGCCAAAGAAGGTGATGTACCTATGTGTACCTATTATGACACTGCTGTTACCGGATACTTTTTGGTGATGACACCTGCCTGCGAGAATAAGGAGGCTGCAGCAAAGTTCCTCAATTATGGTTATACAGAAGAAGGACAGATGCTGTTCAACTATGGTATCGAAGGGGAAAGCTATACGATGGTAGATGGCTATCCTACATACACAGACCTGATCATGAGTAATCCTGACGGTTTGACAGTGCAGCAGGCTATGGCACAGTATCAAAGAGCATGGAAGGACGGTCCATTCGTGCAGCAGAAAGAATATATTGAGCAGTACTATACTTTAGAACAGCAGCAGGAAGCCCTGAAGGCATACACGGTTTCTGATGCAGCAAAATACCAGTTGCCTGCGATCACAGCAGCAGAAGAGGAAGCAGCAGAATTCTCAAAGCTGACAGCAGATATCACAGCTTATGTCAGCGAAATGCTGATTAAGTATATTAAGGGTGAGAAGACCTTGGATACTTTTGAGACAGAATATCTTCCTACACTGAAGGGAATGGGTGTGGAGAGAGTTCTTGAAATCTATCAGGACGCATTGGACAGATATAATGCAAGGTAACTTATGACACGGAGGGAGCCTTTCGAAAGGGGCTCCCTTTCATTTTCGGAGGAAGGAGACAGTTATGGTAAAGAAGAAAAATTCCTCTTTTGGGGTCAGATTAAAAAAGGATATGAAAAGATATAGGGGGGCCTATCTGCTTGTAGTACCTGTAGTTGTGTTTTATTTGCTGTTCTGCTATAAACCTATGTATGGTGTGATTATCGCTTTTAAAGACTTCAGCCCTGCAGCAGGTATCTGGGGCAGTGACTGGACGGGCAGTTTTGGGTTCCAGCATTTTATTGATTTTTTTGGCTCTTTTTATTTTAAGAGGGTTTTAAGGAATACTTTGGTGATCAGTTTGACATCCATTCTTTTTGGATTTCCGGCACCGATCATATTTGCTCTTTTATTGAACGAGATTAAAAGTGAGAAGTTCAAGAGAATTACACAGACGATTTCCTATATGCCACATTTTATTTCTACAGTAGTTATATGCGGTATGCTCACAATGTTTGTATCAGAGAAAGGTTTTATTACACAGTTGTTAACCTTTTTGGGTGGCGAAGGCGGCGTGTCGCTTTTGTCTAAAGAGGAGTATTTTGTCCCTATTTACGTGATTTCCGGTATTTGGCAGGAAGTAGGCTGGGGGGCGATCATCTATTTAGCAGCACTGGCTGGGATTGATCAGCAGTTATATGAGGCTGCCCAAATCGATGGTGCAAACAGATGGAAGCAGATGATTCATGTGACATTGCCCGGTATTTCCGGTCAAATTATCATTATGTTTCTGTTGCGTATTGGAAGGGTAATGAATGTAGGTCATGAGAAAATTATTCTTCTTTATAATGCAGGTATTTATGAGACTGCGGATGTTATTTCCACATTTGTTTACCGCAAGGGACTTTTGGAGTACCAGTGGAGCTATAGTGCAGCAATAGGTATTTTTAACTCCATTATCAACTTTATTATTATAATAGTGTTTAATAAAATCAGTAAAAAATACAGTGAAGTCAGTCTGTGGTAGGAGGAGTGAATTATGAGAAAGTCAATGGGAAGCAGGATATTTGACTGTTTTAATATTATTTTTATGTTGCTGATTATCTTTGCAACAGCATACCCTATTTATTATGTAATCATTGCCTCTTTCAGCGATCCGGGGACTTTGTCCAGAACCGCAGGAATGTTGTGGGCTCCTATTAAGCCGTTTACTTTAGATGCTTACAGGATGTTATTTAAAAATCCTCTGATTTTTTCCGGGTTTTTTAATACCATATTTATATTGGTGGTGGGCTTGGCTGTCAATATGACATTGACTACATTGGGGGCTTACTTCCTTTCGTTGAAAGGTCCTATGTTAAAGACACCGGTCACATTCATGATTATTTTCACCATGTATTTTTCAGGTGGTATGGTTCCAACGTACCTGAATATCAGAGATTTGGGGCTGTTGGACAGTTTGTGGGCTTTGATCCTTCCCGGTGCGATTAATACGACCAATCTTATTATATTAAAGAGCGGGTTTCAGGCGGTGCCGGACAGCCTTACGGAATCAGCAACCCTTGACGGAGCTACTTGTCTGCAGATTCTGATTAAAGTCATAGTACCTTTGTCAAAAGCTACTTTAGCCGTATTGGTGCTGTATTATGCGGTGGCCCATTGGAATGCCTGGTTCGGGGCTTCTATTTACCTGCAGTCCAGTAACAAGTATCCTTTGCAGTTGGTTATGCGTAATATATTGAAATTAACCAGTAGTCAGGGAATGCTGGAAGGTGTAGGAATAGATGAGGCGGCTCAGGTGGCTGAGTTGGTCAAGTATGCGTTGATTGTAGTGTCAACAGCGCCAATTTTAGCAGTCTATCCGTTCTTGCAGAAATATTTTGTTAAGGGCGTTATGATCGGAGCAATAAAGGGGTAGAGATATATGAAATCATACTTTGAGGAACGAAAAAATATCAGTGGCACAGCTGAAGAGGTGCTGCGAACCATTACCGGGCGATATATGAAGGCAAATCCGGCGCTGCCGTTTTCTTACAGAGCGTTTTCGGAAGAGGGCTTTGAGAGAGATGCAGACGGAAGATGCGTTTTGGATTTTGATAAGAAGTTTCCGGAGGCGGAAAATGGAGATTACGCATTTGCATTTGCAAAATTTCACAGTCCTGCCACAAGAAAGCTGATACTGGCAATTACTGTACATAATCCAATGGAGCTTTTTGTAAATGGGGAAAAAATTACACAGACATCTATATATGACGAAGTGGTTTACGAAAAGCGACTTGTAGAAATTCCTGTAAATAAAGGTGATAATACGATTTTTATAAAGTGCAGAAAAAATGTAATAGGATTTCGGTGCGTGCTGGGAAGCAGCAGAAATAAATGGGATCCGGTGAATTTCTATACAGCTTTTGCGGAAAATGAAGGAGAACTTGGCTGGAATTATTGCGGTGTTTTTAAAGAGGATATTTTTGAAAAAATCCCGGAATTGGGAGCTTCCATGCAGGATATGTGGCTGCCAAGACCATATACGAATGTGTTGCCTGTAGAGACAGGACATCCCCAAATGCATGCAGTGAGTGTGCTTGAGTGTGACCGGGAGGGGGAAGCGCATCTTTCCCTCAGAGCGGCGGCGAAAATACAGTTCTATTTGGATGGTGAGCTGATTGGTACCGGAAATGAAAGCATAAATATAAACATTCCACTAAAAAAAGGAACATACAATGTTGCTGTGTTTTTGTGCGATATACAGCCGGAATGTGTGTTGGATTATTCTGTGAAAAATGCGAGACTGACACTTCCGGAATGTGTAAAAGATGTGAAGGGATGTTGGCTATATATAGACAGTGCAGATGAAAAAGCCAGGCAGGGCTTTGATGGGTTCACACTATATGATTCCTTTACTCCGGGAGAGAAGGTGTTTTATAAGTGCGGTAAACATACGCATCTGCGTCCTGTATTAGAGGAACTTTTATTTGGCAAGAGTAATTATCCGATCGGGGTGGTATTGTATGGGCTGTTAAAAACCGGTGAATACCTGAAGGATGCGGAGATTTTATCATATGCACATGAACATTTAAGGAATTGCTATAAGGCTATGGAGTATTCTTTGTGGGATGAAAAGCAATTTGGTTATCCTTGCATTAATCATCAATTGATAGGACTTGCTGCGTTGGATGACTGTGGTTCCTTTGCGTCTGCAGCATTGGAGGACTATATACATCACAATCATGATGAAGCAGTCCTATCTTTTGCTGAGTATGTAGCAGACTATATTTTGCAAAAACAGGAGCGATTAAAGAATGGAATGTTCTATCGGGAGAAAGTGGGACATCTTCACCAAAATACAATCTGGGCGGATGATCTGTATATGAGTACGCCTTTTATAATCAGATATGCTCAGATAAAAGATGATACGGCTGTATTGGATGATGCAGTAAATCAGTTCCTATGCTTTAAAGAAAAACTGTTCATGGAAGAAAGTCAGCTGATGAGTCATGTATATAATTTAAAATACGACTTGCCTACAAGAATTCCATGGGGCAGAGGAAATGGCTGGGTGCTGTTCTCTTTGTCAGAGCTTTTAATGGTAATTCCTAAGGAGCATAAGGACTATGAAGAAATAAGAGAATTTTTTGTGCAGTTATCGCAGGGATTTTTAGAGCAGATTGACGAAGTAGGTATGCTTCATCAGGTGCTTTGGGATCATGAATCGTATGCAGAGGCATCCTGCACTGCTATGTGTGCTGCAGCTTTTGCAAGAGGTGTTCGTTTGGGCTTGTTATCGGAAGAAATTTACAAAACTGCAAGTGAAAAATGTGTGGAAGCTTTGAAGAAATACTGTGTGGATGAGGAAGGCAATGTTTACGGCGTGTGCTGTGGTTCCGGTTACTCTTTCCGGGAGGAGTATTATAAGTATGAGCTTCCATGGGTGCTGAATGATACACATGGTACGGGTATTGTATTGCTTGCTATGGTGGAGGTAGAGAAGAACAGAGCCGCAGGCAATGTTGAATCATAAATACGACAAAAAAGGGAAATCCGACTGTAACCTGTAGCTGACGAGTGAGATAGAAGTTTACATTGACAAATCTGCAAAGCAATGCTACTATTACATTAACGTTAATGTTACAAAAAATATAAGGAGGATTCAAATGAAACTGGCATTATTGATAGCAAATCGAGGATTTTTTCCAAGCTCTGTTATCGAATCAGCAAGAGAAGAGATGACACAGGCAGTGGAAAGGGCAGGCGCAGAAGCATTGATCATGGATGCTTCACTGACACGATATGGGGCAGTGGAGACAAGAGATGAAGGAGAAGTTTATGCGAACTTTCTGGCAGAGCATGCCGGAGAATATGACGGCTTAATTATCTGCCTGCCTAACTTTGGTGATGAAAACGGAATTAAAGAAGCCATTAAAGATGTGAAGGTTCCCATTCTTCTTCAGGCATATCCGGATGAGCTGGGCAAAATGGATTTTGCATGCAGAAGAGATGCTTTTTGCGGGAAATTGGGCCTATGTGCGGTATTAAAGCAGATGAAAGTACCCTTTGTGTCAGGAGAACCCTTCACTATGCATCCGCTGAGTGAGGAATTTCACAAGGAGATGACAGATTTTCTTGCAATCTGCCGTATGGTAAAAAGAATGCATCATATGAGAATCGGGGTACTTGGTGCCAGAACCACAGCATTTAAGAGTGTACGTTTTGATGAAGCGGCATTAGAGCAGAAAGGTGCTGATGTGGAGACGCTGGATCTGACGCAGGTATTTGCCAAAATGAAAGCGATTGCAGATGATGATGAGCGCCTGGGTGACTGGGAGAAAGAAATCAAAGCAGTTTCCGATACTTGCGATACACCGGAATATGCCATTTTGAATCAGTGTAAACTGGGTGTTGCCCTGGAAGAAATCAGAACGGAGATGAAACTGGATGTAATGGCAATTCGCTGTTGGAGTGAGTTACAGTATGAATATAAGATTACACCATGTACCGTTATGGGAATCCTGAATAAGAGACAGATGCCGGTTGTCTGTGAAACTGACGTAACGAATGCTCCTGCAATGATGGCATTGGCTATGGCTTCTGAAACAGGTGTGGGATGTCTCGATATTAACAACAATTACGGAGAGGAACCGGATAAGTGCATTTTATTCCACTGCGGACCGCTGCCTGTTGACCTTTTGTGCGGACCCGGCCATATGGAAGAGCACAAGATGTTTACCAAAACGCAGGGTGAGAATTGTTCCTGGGGAGTAAATGTGGGGAGAATTAAGCCCGGCACGATTACCATCTGTGGCATGCGCACCGAAAATGGTGAGGTTCGCTATTTTGTAGAAAAAGCAGAAGTTCTGGACATCAAGGTGGATGAGGGATTTTTCGGAACCTATGGGGTTGTACAGATTCCGGGACTGCAGACCAAGCTTCGTCATATGGGTGAAGAGGGCTTCAGACATCACGCCATTATTACTGCAGGTGATCAGACAAGAAGAGTTCGGGAAGCATTGTCGAAATATCTGGGATATACAGAAATAAAACTTTAAATTTCAGACAGAGAAAATAATAGAAGAAGAGGATTACATATGAACAAATTAGGTATTTTCATGAATTTCTGGGAAAAAGGGTGGGCAGCAGACCACAAAAAATATATTAAAAAGGCAGCAGAAATCGGATTTGATATTCTGGAGTTTCAGGCACAGCCGCTGCTTGAGATGAGCGATGATCATATCCGTGAGTTGAGAAAAGAAGCAGATGCGGCAGGCATTGAGCTGACATACAGCCTCGGCCTGGACCGCCGTTATGATGTCTCTTCTCTTGACGAAAATATCCGCAAGGGAGGTGTAACATATCTGCAGAATATCATTCGCAAGATGGAAGTAGGCGGCGGTACCCTGTTGTCCGGTGTCAGCTATGCCGGCTGGGGCACACCGAATGATATGCAGGATTCTAAGAAGCCGTACTGGGATCAGAGTGTAAAGAGCATGCGTGAGATCATCAAAGTAGCAGAGGACTGTGGTGTGACTTATTGCGTGGAAGCGGTAAATCGTTTTGAAACCTGTCTGATCAATACGGCCAAAGAAGCATTGGCCTATATTGAAGAGATTGACAGCAAGAATATCGGTGTGCTTCTGGATACTTATCATATGAATATTGAAGAGGACAATATTGGGGATGCAATCCGCCTGGTTGGTGCAGAACGCCTGAAGAGCTTCCACACCGGCGACAACAATCGCCGTGCACCGGGAAGAGGACATATTAACTGGGATGAGGTCTTCGGTGCGCTTGCTGAAATAGGCTATACCGGCCGCATTGTTTCCGAACCCTTTGTTATGCAGGGAGGAGAGGTTGGCCGCGATATCCACGTTTATCGTGATCTGATCGACAATCCCTGTGAAAAAGCAATTGATCAGGAAGCAAAATATCTGCTGGAGTTTGAAAGAGCTATGCTGAGAAAATACAATATGGTTTAAGGTGAGGAAAATCATGTAATGAGAACAGCAAATGATAGCCGTTTATAAAAACGGATGGAAATGGGGGTGGTATTTTCACCGGGTTTAAATATCCCACGTGTGAAAAAATTGCCCCTTGAAAAGGGAGGATGCCAGAGAAGCTACTCTTCCCTGGCATTTATTATGAAAAAGTTATTTAAAAGTTATTTAGTAGATGTCTTATCTTATAATCCTAGTATATGAGAAAGATTTGGATAAAAAATGTTTTGGAATTTAAGAGTTTTTAAATTAAATATGAACAAAAAATGAACGGGTACTATACTACATCCAATAGCACCCGTTCTAAAATATTAAAAAAAGCTGATTAAATTTTATCCGGTTC
>JBGVLR010000182.1:0-5553 GCA_045124375.1 Acetatifactor sp. | reverse complement strand
TCCGGCAAGCTGCGCCGGGATTCTCTGCGATACCGGGAAGCGGTAGAACTGGCTGATGTGCTGGGCTATGAGCTTGTTTGGCAGAAGCGTAAGGGAGGGCGGTAATGCCTTAAAATACTTGATGTCAATATGGTTAATGGGTAGAATTGTAGAAACAAAGCAGCAATTCGCTAACAATAATTATTTTGAAAAATCGTTAAATATTTTGCGACGTAGTCAGATGAATTTCGTACTATTAGGGTGAGGAACAACGAGAAAGGACGTGATCATGATGGACGATACAAAAATTATTGAGTTGTTCTGGAATAGAAATGAAGATGCCATCCATGAAACAGACAAATCATATGGTAAACGGCTTCATGTATTGGCGGACAGAATTCTAAACAACCGGGAAGATGCACAGGAAAGCGTGAGTGACACTTATATGAAAACTTGGGATATAATTCCTCCTCAGCGACCCCAATTTTTCTATGCTTTTCTATCATCTATTTGTCGCAATCTAGCCTTCCATAAGTTGGACTGGAGGCTCGCAGCTAAGCGAAATGCAGAGGTCGTATCTCTCTCGAAAGAAATGGAAATGTGTATTCCGGACACCAGAAGGGATACCATTCTAGAAGAAAAAGAATTGGGTAGAATTATGAATGTGTTTCTGGATAGTCTGCCCAAAGAGACTAGATTGATTTTCCTTCGGCGATACTGGCATGTTGATACGATTGCAGAAATTGCAGACCGATATGGAATAAGCGAAAGCAAAGTAAAATCACAATTGAGCCGCACTCGGAACAAATTGCGTATTTATTTGGAAAGTGAGGGAATTTATGTATGAACGGCAATAATTTACTGTCTGGATTAAGTCACATCGACCAGAAGTTTATCGATGAATCCGAGAATGATATGCTCCCAGAAAAGATGGATGCTTGTAAACAGCAGCATAGAACAGTATTTCGGAAACCACTTTTTATGGCAGCCATAATCACGCTGATGGTGTTCCTGATGGGATGTGCATACCATGTTATTTCCGAATCAGACTGGTTCAAAGCATTCTTTTCCGACAGAATGGATATGTCGCTGTCAATGGACCAAGCTCAATATGTCGATGACAACACAAAGGAAATCGGCCAGAGTGTTACTGTTGATGGATACACTTTAACAGTAGAATCTGCAATTGCTGATTCCAGAAATGCATATATCAAGTTAATTTTGCAAGGCCCTCCTGATACAGCTTTAGATGCTGACATTTACTGGTATAAGAACAGGCCTACCACAGATGGTGATGGGTGGGAGAAAAACTTCTATAAAGTAGATGAACCTGATGCAATTTACGGCGCAGGTACTTGGCAAATGGTTGATGACGGAAATCCGGAAGATAATTCCGTAACGATCATGTATGCACTAAGTCAAACGATTAACGATGAACTAAATTCCTTCGAGCCTGGTGTAACATATCGACTTCATATTACTGATTTGGAAGGTTACTATGGTGAAGAAAACCATTCGGAGTTACTCGCAGAGGATGGAGTATGGGATTTTGATATTGTGTTTGATAGCATCAATGATGATACTGTTGAATTGATTGCCGCACCAGTCTCTGCAACATATAACGACTTTTCTATTACTATCACATCCTTTGAATTACAGACGATGAGTGCCAAAGCTGTCTACTCGGGCAGTGATAATGAAAAAGGCATCGTATGCTTTGTGGATTCCACAGTTGTTCTAAAAGATGGAACTCGCATTGGAATTAACCCCAGAAGATTTGGCCCTACGGGAGAAGCCACCTTCACGCTCGACGCTCCCATCATTCTGAATGACGTTGATTATGTAGAACTTCGAGACGGTACAAAAATCTCTTTATCCTAAAACAAATATGTACCCAGCCGTTCTTTTAACCATGTTTGAAAATTCAATAATCCCTTAGTAATTATACTAAGGGCGCACTTCTATACGGGGTAATCCCCGCATGTGCGCTCTGTGAGACCGAACAGCCCAGACACCTGAATGTCTGGGCTGTTTTCCGTCGCTATGCTTCCGAACAAGGGGCTGCACCCCTTGCGCCGCTTTGCGGCTATCCCTGCACACATGGGGAACAAACGCAGTTTTGCAAACCGCATTTGTTCCCCATGTCTTATATTCCCATATCGTGACCGTCTGTGAAATTACAGACGGTCTTTTCTATTTCAAAATAAGGAGGTTTTTACAATGAATCAGCTTGAAAAGCTTAAAGCAGAACAAGCTAAGATAGAACAGCAAATTACCCGGGAACAGCATAAGCTCCAGCGGCTCCGCAACCGCAAGCAGTATTATGAAAAAGGCGAGCGCACCAAGCGTGCTCATCGGCTCATTACCCGCGGTGCTGCCATCGAAAGCATTGCCCCGGAGATCAAGACAATGGATGAGCAGAGCTTCTATGCACTCATGGAAACGGTACTGAATCTTCCCGGAATCAGGGAACGCATCCGTGCTGCTGCATCTGAGACAAGGGGTGATTGATATGGCTCTGTTCCACTTCCATGCAACACAGATCAAACGCAGTGCAGGACAATCCGCTATTGCTGCCGCTGCCTACCGGGCCGGGGAAAAGCTGCACAGTGACTATTACGGTGAGGACAGCAACTATACCCGGAAAGGCGGCGTTGTCCATACCGAGATCCTGCTGCCCTCCCATGCTCCGCCGGAATACGTTGACCGCCAGACACTATGGAACGCCGTTGAAAAAGTGGAGCGACACCCCAAAGCCCAGCTTGCATACAGTTTTGACATTGCCTTGCAGAACGAGTTTTCTCTTGATGAAAACATCGCACTTGCAAGGCAATTTTTATTGGAGCAATTTGTCAGTCGGGGCATGACAGCAGACTTTGCGGTTCATGTCCCTGACAAGGAGGATGGCGGAATATCTAATCCCCACTTCCATGTTATGTGTCCCATCCGTCCCTTTGAAAATAACGGGCAATGGGGAGCCAAGCAGCACCGGGTCTATAAACTGGACGAGGAAGGCAACCGCATCCGGGATGAAGATGGAAACTATATCTTCAATGCCGTGCCGACTACTGATTGGGGCAGTCCCGAAACCTTGGAGCATTGGCGGCAAGCCTGGGCAGAAATGTGCAATACCAAGTTTGAAGAAAAGGAATTGTCCTGCCGAATCGATAACCGCAGCTATGAACGGCAAGGGCTGGATATTCTTCCCACCGTCCACGAAGGCCCTGCCGTCCGTCAGATGGAAGCGCAGGGCATCCGAACCAACAAGGGTGATCTGAACCGCTGGATCAAGGCTACCAACGATCTGCTCCGCAGCGTCAAGAAGAAACTTGCGGACTTGCTTGATTGGCTGAAAGACATCAAAGAGGAACTGGATAAACCTCAGTCTCCTGCATTGGCTCAGATTTTGGGCGAGTATTATTCCATCCGAAATGCAGGCGCCTATTCCAACAGAGCGAAAGCCAACAATATCAAGAGATACAGCGAAGATTTTGCTTTTCTGGAATCCAAGGAACTTCGTACTGTGGACGATCTGGAAAACTATGTATCCGGTCTGAGCGGCAGGATGTTTGGCCTGAATGAATCCATACGTGAGAAATCCAAGCAGATGAAAGCATTAAATGACCTGATTCGTCAGGCAGAGGATTATACCCGGCTCAAACCCATCGTGGATGCCATCCCGCCCAAAGGTGGCTGGGGTAAGAAGCATGAAAAATATATGGCAGAGTACGACAGCGAGATCCGCCAATTCTATGCGGTGAGGCGGAAGTTAGACAATGCGGATATTCCCGGTAAGAAACTGACACCGGAGAAGTGGCAGAAGGAATTAGATTCCCTTAAAGCAGAGTACGAAGCGGAGAAAGCAGAGGTCAGCAACATCAACGCAGAACTGAAACCGCTCCGGGATATTCAGTACAAGGTGAATACCTATCTGCACGATCACCAGCATGACCGTCAGCAGCAACAGAAACGGGATATGGAGATTTGATTCTTTCATCCCTTCCTATCCCATCAAATCATTAAAAAGAAAGGAAGATTTTTATATGTGCGAACCGAAAAAAGCAATCGACATGACACCGGAGGAACTGGAACAATGGCTTGACACTTTGGAAATAGAAGATGCCATTCCTGGTTTCTATTTCTCCAATCCGGACCCTTATTTCAAAATCACAGCCACAGCAGAACCGAAGAACAAAAACTTCTGGTTCGGCGAGGACGGACACATTCATGTGAAAAACATTTCTGCCTACTGGATTCCCGAACTGACCCTTACTGAAGAAATCGACGGCACGATCTACACCGTCACCGGAAGCTACGAGGGAGAAGGATCCTTTTTGCGGAAATTGGAGAGAATCACCACCAAAAAGTTTACAGAAAAGTTGGAGGTACAGGAATGACAAATACTGCAAATTTTGATATAATAAACGCAACCAATCCTGTACTGACAGTTGCTCCAATCAAGGAGGAAACAGAAATGTTAGGAGCAACAAATCGAATCACTGCCCTTTATTGCAGATTGTCTCAGGAGGATGAAAGACTTGGCGAGTCTTTGTCCATCGAGAATCAGAAATCCATTCTTTTGCAGTACGCAAAGGAGCATCACTTCACCAATCCGGTATTCTTTGTAGATGACGGTTACAGCGGTACAGATTATGACCGCCCCGGATTCCAGAGTATGCTGAAAGAAGTGGAAGCAGGCAATGTGGCCATTGCGCTGACGAAAGACCTTTCCCGCCTTGGCAGAAACTCCGCACTGACGGGACTTTACACCAACTTCACCTTTCCGCAGAATGGTGTCCGCTTCATTGCCATCAATGACGATTTTGATACCTCTGACCCGAACAGCATCAACAATGATTTTGCAGGCATCAAGAACTGGTTCAACGAGTTTTATGCCCGTGACACCAGCCGTAAAATCAGAGCTGTCAACAAGGCAAAGGGCGAGCGTGGTGTTCCGCTGACAACCAATGTCCCTTACGGTTATGTGAAAGACCCGGAGAATCCCAAGCACTGGATCATTGACCCGGAAGCAGCAAAGATCGTGAAATATATCTTTGACTTGTGTATGGAGGGACGAGGCCCGTCGCAGATTGCCAATGTCCTGCGTGAGAAAGAGATTCTGACTCCTACGGCTTACAAGCACAGCCATGGAATCAATCCTCCGAATCCGCTGCCGGAAAATCCTTGCGGCTGGAATGGAAGTACCGTTGTAAAGATTTTGGAACGCAGAGAGTACACCGGATGTGTTGTCAATTTCAAGACTTACACCAATTCCATCTGGGATAAGAAGAAAAGGGTAAACGAAGCAGAAAATCAAGCAGTCTTTTATGACACCCACGACCCCATCGTTGCTGAAGAAGTATTTGAAAAGGTTCAGCAGATCCGCCAGCAGCGCCACCGCAAAACCAAGTCCGGCAGAACCAGTATGTTTTCTGGTTTGGTGTTCTGCTCTGACTGCGGCGAGAAACTGTACTACGGAGCAACCAACAACGGCAAAGTTGAGGGAGCGTTCTTCGACTGTTCGCTGCATTGGAAGCGCAAAGACAAGTGCGGTACCCATTTCATCCGTGAATC
>JBGVLR010000181.1:0-1594 GCA_045124375.1 Acetatifactor sp. | reverse complement strand
GCTTCAATGGCAAAGACTAGGATCTCCATACAAATAAACGCAAAGGTAAAGCCCATTGATCCGGAACGATAGTTGATGATATTCAGCGCAACATTCAAAACGACCTGGGTAATGACATTTACAATTGCCAGGAACCCAAGTACCTTCTTCTCCCGATACCCAAAGAGGAGCGCAATGGCCAGCTCAAGAGCAATAGTAAGGACGATTCTTGCAACCAGTGAGATCACTTCCCAAGTGTAGTCATAGCTCTGGCGGGCAGTAATTGGGCTGGTAGCATATTCAGAAAGGTCAACAGAGAAATAGCTGTCAAAGGCATACCGCTCATAAATATCGCTTACATAGAAGGAATCTGTCTCAGGGAAATACAGCAGAATCTTAAAAGGAGTCGGCGGATAATAGGTCCAGTTCAGCTGATTGGTTTCGGAGCAATCCCACCATTCCTGCAGAAAGTAGTAGCCGTCTGTATCTTCATAAGCAATGAACTTCTCCCAGATGGACTTTTCACTTTCCGGCTTCCAATCACGGTACTCTTCATAACCATCCCAGGCAGTCGCGGGACCTGTAGATCTCCGCTCAGAAAGAAGGGTTCCGTAATAGGTTTCGCCCTTAATTCCGGTAAAAGTAATACGCACAGAGGGTTTGGGACCAATATCGGCCTTAGCTGTGACCGGCAGATTGAGAACCAAAATCAAACAAATCAAAAGAGATAACACTTTTCGCAGCATCACAGCACACCTCTCTTTCAGTCACTTACAACTTCCACGCTGTATGCGATCATTTCTTCATACTTATCTTCCTTACAGGCTTCGATCACCACGGTATCACCCAGTTCTGCATCGTAATCTCGGCAATTATCACTAATCCAGAACATCTCGACTGTTCCGTCGTCCTGTTCAATCGTGATGTAGGGATGGCCCTTGTAATCATACTGGTTAACTTTGGCCATGGCACGATCCTGTACTGTGCCATAGAAAACCTGATACGATCCTGCTTCCGGCTTTCCTGTAAAAATAAATATTGCAGCTCCGATGACTACCATGCCAATACAGAACGCTCCGGAGATCCACATTGCAGATTCTGCAAAGAGATCTTTCTTATTGCGGATGGCAATCAAGAATGCAGGAATTAATAGCAGTAAGGACCAGAAGATCGTGATATGTAATCCCGTTGTTCCATTGGACCAGGTTGGCAATCCTAGGAAGTTCAGAACGATGTCGCCCAAACACTTTCCATTCAGTATGGGAAGATTGCAGCACCAAGCTAAAGCAAGTACAACAAGCAATAACGAAATGGAACCTTTGCCCAACGTCTTTTTCATATCACAATCACCTGCCTAACTTCATTCGAATTCAAAAGTCATTTCCTAACTACATACATATGGCCATATCGCTTCAGATACTGCTTTATCATCTCGGGATCCATCTCGGTAACGATTTTCCGGGCATTATGGCGCCGGGTTATGTACTGGTCATTTCCCGTTCTGACATAGCCGGTCAGCTGGTCAAAGGGCTCAAAGCCAGCTTCCTGAAGCGCCATATAAACCTCGCTCATGGTGGCCATGAATTCATTATCTAAATGCGGATCCTGATATTTT
>JBGVLR010000180.1:0-1806 GCA_045124375.1 Acetatifactor sp. | reverse complement strand
TCCACACAATATTCCTCAAATCCACGCAGGCTGACCGTCAGATCAAGTTCCTCCTCCAGACTTCTGTTGATCGCGAAGATCGTAATGCTCTCATCCTCTCCCAGAACCGCCTGTGCATCCAGATACGGCACATCACTGAAATCTTTGGTGTCATACGTATCGGAAATCACTTTTGTCTCCATTGAAGTTCCGCGACCATACTGCGAATAATGCAGGAACGAATAATACGCCGGCATCGCCCAGCAGCCGCCGTCATTGCTTGTGCGCAGATGGGAAATGCAGTTCACGAGTTCCGAAACACAGGCAATCTTCACAACATCCGCATGCCGCAGAACCGCCAGCAGCATACCGCCGAGCGCCAGCGCATCCTCCGCCGTGTAAATATCTTCAAGAAGCGGCGGTGCTGTACGCCATTTCTTCTCAAAACGCTCTTCCACAACAATGCTGTGCCACGTATTGAACTCATCAAACGAAACATAAACATCATGAGCACTCTTTTTCTTGCGCTTCGTGACATGCTCCCACCACTTACCACTACGCTGGTTGAAGTGGAGGCTTCTCGGGCAAGCAGCCTGTCGGCTGCAGTAAGCGAGCTATCCCCGTATGCCCTACGGTTCTTCCTGTTTTCTCTTCTTCCTGTTCGGATATCAGGTTTTATTTCATCTTTCTACGCACATTGCAGGATCCGTATTCCTTCTTCTTTTATATTCCTGCTGGCATTCAGGTCTCGGTCATGCTCTGTCCCACACTGTTCACAGACCCAGTATCGGTCGGACAATTCCAGTGTTTCATGGATATATCCGCATACGTGACACCGTTTGGATGACGGATACCACCGGCTGATCTTTACCAGCCGCTTTCCCCGTTCCTCCAGCTTGTATTTCAGGAATTCCCGGAACATCCCCCATCCGTTATCATGTATGCTTTTTCCAAAATGCAGACTGCCTGACATCCCGCTCATATCCAGATCCTCCACGCATACCGCATCCCAGCCATTGGCTATCTGGCTCGATTTCTTATGCAGGTAATCTTTCCGCTGCTCTGCCGTCCTCTCATGCAGCCGCGCCACTCTCTGTCGCTGTTTTTGATACCTTCTGCTTCCCTTTTGACAGTGTGACAGTTTTCTTTGTTCTTTTGCAAGCTTTTTCTGCATCTTCCGGTAACGATGCAGGAATGCTTCTTCTGTCTGTACTTCTTCTTCCGAAGATACAAACAGGTTCTTCATAGAGAAGTCCAGTCCGATCACTTTCGTACTGCCCAAAGTCGTATTTTCCCTTCTTTCTCCTGCTTCGTATTCACACAAAATGGAAACATAATATTTCCCGGTCGGTGTACGGGATACCGTGACAGATTTCAGTCGGTGACCCTCCGGTATATCCCTGTGCTGACGGATATTCAGTCCCTTCACTTTCGGCAGGATGATCTGTCTGCCTGTCAGACGGATATTCCCGTTCACGCACATCGTGGTATAGGATACACGATGATCCTTTTTACTCTTAAATCTCGGATATCCGCAATTACAGTCTGCAAAAAATCTACCGAATGCATGGTCAAGATGACGCAGTGACTGCTGCAGGGAAATACTGTCCACTTCTTTCAGAAAGCTGCTCTCCTTTTTCAGGCTGACCAGATCCTTTGTGCATTCTTTATACGAAAAGGTCCTCTTTTCTGTTTCGTACACTTCTTTGCGTAATGCCAGATAGTGATTATATACAAAACGGACACAGCCAAATGTTTTCTCAAGCAGTATCTTCTGTTCCTTATTCGGATATATCCGGAATTTATATGCTTTATGCTGTATCATAG
>JBGVLR010000179.1:0-19154 GCA_045124375.1 Acetatifactor sp. | reverse complement strand
CACACCAGCAGTATTTTGGCTTGTTGATTCTGCCAAAGCCAGCTTCATCCTGGAACATCAGACGGACTGTTTTTCCTCTGTGGATAACTTTCAGTTCTTCGATTCGAGACTTAATTTTTTTGAGGCCTCGATGGTCTCATCGTCGGCCTTTTTGGGGTGTTTGCTCCGAGGCATAACTTTGCGCCAGCCGTGACGATGCAGAACAAAGTAAATCTGACTGTCGCTGATGGGATGGTCTACTGCCGCTTGATAAGCTGCTTTGATTTCCTTGATCTCAACAAGTTCGCCCTTTTCGGCTCTTTCACGGAAAGGTGCCAGAATTGCGGCTTCCTCTTCCACGGTCATGTTTCGGTGATTGCCGCCGTAGTGATTACCAGAGATTGCTTCAATTCCATACTTTTTGTACTTTGCTGCCAGCTGAGAAGCATACGCAGCATTAAACTATTTAACATTCTTCGATAATATGCTATGATATATCCGGGTGATAAACGTGGCACAGGTATATAAATTCAGCGAAAAAGAAATCGAAGAAATTGTGTAGGCGCGCAAGGAAAATAAGGATAAGCGCGCTGAATCCAGACTGAAAGCACTGGAGATGCGTGCAAGAGGTGCGAAGGGCAGCGAAATTGCAGCAGCCAGTGGGTTTCATGTTCCCTGTAACGAACAGTTATGCAAAACAGCGTTTCTAAACAAAAACACCACCCTCCTAAATTTCAAGCAAAAAACCCCGCAACGCTTTTTCAACACAAATCGTTACATCTCTGCCTTTTTCCTACGGTGCTTCTGAACCCGTTTCGCAGTCTGCTTTTTCTGGGCTTCATTACGGCAGTGATCGGAGCAGTACATTGTGCGTCCTTTGGCCGGAAATGGCTTTCCACAGTGCTTACATCGCTTTGCCGCAGAGCCTTGTAAAGCGGCATTCAGTTCCGGATCGTTGGGTAGGACGCTTTCCCAGAAATACCGGCACATGGCATTTCCACAGTTGGCCTTTCCAAACATCACGCACGCGCAGTCCAGCGGCAGGCAGCCGTACACCGGATGGTAGTTCGCACAGCGCTGCACTACCAGTCTGCGGATTCCTCTCACCTCCTTCTCTGTCAGTTCTCGTACAATATTTGCCATAAGCATTCCTCCTTTCAAAAATCTTTCGGGCAATCCTGAATGTCCTCTCGGATTGCCCCCTCACTAATAGGAGATTTAAGGGGGATGCAGCGGAACCATTTTAAAAAATTTATTGCAATGAAGAATGTGAACAGCAGAATAATTCATAATAGTAGATGATACTGTGCAAAATTTCGAAGCTGAATAAAAACCAGAGCATGAGAACCAGGAGAAGCTGACACCTCGGCATCCAGCGGTCAAGTGCCGGGATTTATCCGGAAGAAAATGATAAATGGCAGGATCCCGAAGAGGGATCCTGCCATTATTTGCAAACAGGGGTGGATTATGCAGCTGAAGAGAATAATTGCAGGATGACGCAGATGCACCTGCGTATAGCGGCTTATTTCCGTTTTTTAACGATGGAGAATATATCAATTGAAATATAGTTGAAGATATGATATAATATTTATACAATTCGCATAGTGTTCGTTACCGTGTGATAAGAAAAAGACGATGGATGAAAACGAAACTGGTCTTGGGGTATAGATATGGGGAATAGTGCGGATAAAATATCTGTTGTAATGGCAACTTATAATGGCGAAGAATTCCTTTTGGAACAGTTGCGCTCTATTCTTGCACAGACAAGAATTCCAGATGAAGTTATTATTTGTGATGATTGTTCTGCAGATCAGACTGTCGATATCTTACAAAACTTTATTGAAACCAATGGCTTATCCAACTGGTTCGTGTTTGAAAATCAGGAAAATGTGGGTTATTTGAAGAATTTCAGGGAAGCTATGACCCGTGCGGCCGGAGATATTGTATTTCTATGTGATCAGGATGATGTCTGGGAAAATGAGAAAATTGCGTTAATGGTTTCAGAAATGGAACGCAATCCTTCTATTCTGGCACTTGCTTGTAACTACCGCCTGATCGATGGTGATGGGGATCCTTTGGAATCCTCCACAAGAAAATACTATAACCCACCTAGAAAAAAGACATCCGATGCGATTTCTTTGGTAAAAAGCGGAAAAATGCTATATTATAATATTGCTCAGGGTTGTGCCTGTGCTTATCGCCGCAAACTGGTGGATATGTATTGCGCTGTAGAGGAATGCTGGATTTTGCCCCACGACTGGGCACTGAACTTGTTGGCTTACCAGGAACAGGGGATGTACTTCCTGGACAGGGAACTACTGCTGTACCGGATCCATGGAAAAAACCGGTTCGGTATAAGTAGTTCGTGGCAGGTAATTTATAACCGTATTCCCAGACTGCTGGACTATGCCAAGACTATTGGGGATGCTGTTGAACTGCCGATACCGGAGGAAACCCGAGAGGAAATTCGAACTTTGGTGGAGTTTACGTATGTGAGGATTCGCTGGTTACGGGAAAAGCGGCTTTCTACCTGGATTGGAGGTTTTTTTCGCTACTTTGCCACGATCAGAGAGTACTTTTTCTTTGCCTATGCAAAGGATTTCCTTTTGGTTATCTTGGGAAGAACACCAAAAGAAGACGATCAGGGTATTGGGCAATGTGATTGTTCTGATTGTCAATCGGAATCTGCAGGGGACCTGGCGTGATTGTTTTTCTGTTTGAAGTTGATATTCCGAAAAAAATGATATAAAATAACCTTATATTTGGGGAAAAGTGCTATTCTTGCCTATATGAATAATAGAAAAAAGCTGACCTCTCCCGTACTTTTATTCACAAAGTATTTGATTTTTTCGGTTTCATAATATCTAATTTAGTAAAGGATGAAAGCAATGAAAGGTATTATTTTGGCTGGCGGTTCCGGCACGCGACTGTGTCCCTTAACCAGAGTCACATCCAAGCAGCTGCTCCCTGTTTACGACAAACCCATGATTTACTATCCGCTGTCTACCCTGATGTTGGCAGGCATTCGGGATATTCTGATTATTTCCACGCCTACGGACACACCCCGGTTTAAAGAGCTGCTGGGAGATGGCAGCCATTTTGGCATCCGTCTGTCCTATGCTGTTCAGCCCTCTCCCGATGGCCTTGCCCAGGCGTTTCTGATCGGCAAGGAATTTATTGGTGAAGACGAGTGTGCCATGATCCTGGGCGATAACATCTTCTATGGTAACGGCTTTTCTTCTATTCTGAAGGAGTCCGTCAGAAATGCAGAAAACGGTCGTGCCACCATTTTCGGTTACCATGTGCCGGATCCGGAGCGTTTTGGCGTGGTGGAGTTTGACGAAAACGGAAAAGTTCTCTCTGTTGAGGAAAAGCCTGCCAATCCAAAGAGCCACTATGCAATCACCGGCTTGTATTTCTATCCCAAGGGTGTTTCTACAATGGCTGAGGAAGTAAAGCCCTCTGCCCGTGGTGAATTGGAAATCACTACTCTTAATGACATGTACTTAAAACAGGAAAATCTGGATGTCCAGCTCATGGGCCGCGGATTTGCCTGGTTGGATACCGGAACCATGGAAAGTCTGCTGGAGGCTGCTGAGTTCGTCCACATGGTTGAAAAGCGCCAGAGTGTGAAAATCTCTGCTCCGGAAGAAATCGCCTACCGTTTCGGCTGGATCAATACGGAAGAACTGCTGGAATCTGCTGCACTGTATGGCAAGTCCCCCTACGGACAGCATCTGCGCCGGGTGGCCGAAGACCAAGTCAAGCACCTGAAATAAAAGGAGAAAATTGATATGACAATTATTGTAACCGGCGGTGCCGGCTTTATCGGTTCCAACTTTATCTTCCACATGCTGGCAAAATATCCTGATTACCGGATCATCTGCCTGGACAAACTGACTTATGCAGGCAATCTGTCCACTTTGGCACCTGTGATGGAACATCCCAACTTCCGGTTTGTGAAACTGGATATCTGTGACCGGCAGGGCGTTTATCAGCTGTTTGAAGAAGAGCATCCCGATATGGTGGTGAACTTCGCTGCAGAAAGCCATGTGGACCGTTCCATCGAAAACCCTGAGGTATTTCTTCAGACCAACATCCTGGGCACCCAGGTACTGATGGATGCCTGTCGGAAGTACGGAATTACCCGGTATCATCAGGTGTCTACTGACGAAGTTTACGGCGATCTGCCGTTGGATCAGCCGGACCTGTTCTTTACAGAGGAGACGCCCATCCATACCAGTTCCCCCTACTCTTCTTCCAAGGCAGGCGCAGACCTGTTGGTGATGGCTTATCATCGTACTTACGGCCTGCCTGTGACAATTTCCCGCTGCTCCAATAACTACGGTCCCTATCACTTCCCGGAGAAACTGATTCCTCTGATGATCGCTAACGCCCTGGCAGACAAGCCTCTGCCTGTTTACGGAGAGGGACTGAATGTCCGGGACTGGTTGTATGTGGAAGACCACTGTAAGGCCATTGACCTGATCATCCATAAGGGCCGTGTAGGCGAAGTTTACAACATCGGTGGTCACAATGAAATGCGGAACATCGATATCGTGAAGATCATCTGCAAAGCTCTGGATAAACCTGAGAGCCTCATTACTTATGTCACCGACCGGAAGGGGCATGACATGCGTTACGCCATTGACCCCACCAAGATCCACAAGGAACTGGGCTGGTTGCCGGAGACCATGTTCAAAGACGGTATTCAGAAGACCATCCAGTGGTATTTAGACAATAAGGAATGGTGGCAGACCATCATCTCCGGAGAGTATCAAAACTACTATGAGAAAATGTACGGTAATCGCTGAGGTATCAGAAGAATGAAAGTATTTGTAACAGGTGTCGGTGGCCAGTTGGGCCACGATGTCATGAATGAATTATATAAGCGTGGATATGAAGGTGTTGGGTCAGATCTGGCACCTTCCTACGGCGGCATTCAGGATGGTTCTGCGGTTACTACTATGCCTTATGTTTCTCTGGATATCACTGATGCAGAAGCAGTTTCAAGAGTGATTTCTGAGATCAAACCTGATGCGGTGATCCATTGTGCCGGCTGGACGGCTGTAGATGCTGCGGAAGATGCAGATAAGCAGGCGTTGGTGAGAAAAATAAATGTGGATGGCACCCGGTATATTGCAGAAGTTTGCAAAAAGTTGGGATGTAAGATGCTGTACTTATCTACAGACTATGTATTCAATGGACAGGGGTCTGAACCGTGGAAACCAGACTACAAGTCCTATGCAGCATTGAATGTTTACGGACAGTCCAAACTGGACGGAGAACAGGCGGTTGCTAATACACTGGATGAGTATTTTATCGTTCGTATTGCCTGGGTCTTTGGTCTGAATGGCAATAACTTTGTAAAAACCATGCTGAATATCGGCAAGAAGTTTGATACATTGCGGATAGTCAATGACCAGATCGGTACACCCACTTATACGCATGATCTATCCCGTTTGTTGGTGGATATGATCGAGACAGAGAAGTATGGTTATTATCATGCTACCAATGAAGGTGGCTATATCAGCTGGTATGAGTTTGCCTGTGAAATTTTCCGTCAAGCAGGATATCCTACACGAGTTATTCCTGTTACTACGGAGGAATATGGTCTGAGTAAGGCAGCACGTCCTTTTAACAGCCGGTTGGACAAATCCAAACTGTTGGAAAATGGGTTCCGGCCTTTGCCTGTCTGGCAGGATGCGCTGAGCCGTTACCTGAAAGAAATCGAGGAATAAATATATGGGACAGATTACTGTAGAGAAAAATGTTGGAGGCATTGAAGGCCTCTATGTCATCGACCCCAAAGTCCATGGCGACAACCGGGGCTACTTTATGGAGACCTACAGCCAGCGGGATATGGAGGAAAATGGAATCCATATTCAGTTTGTTCAGGATAATCAGTCCATGTCTGTGAAGGGTGTACTTCGTGGTCTGCATTTCCAGAAAAACTATCCTCAGACCAAGCTGGTTCGTGTTATCAAGGGCAGTGTCTTTGACGTGGCAGTGGATCTGCGGAAAGACAGCAAAACCTATGGAAAATGGTATGGTGTTGAACTGACAGAAGAGAACAAAAAGCAGTTTTTGATTCCTCGGGGCTTTGCACATGGCTTCCTGGTTCTCAGCGATACAGCAGAATTCTGCTATAAATGCGATGACTTTTACCATGCCAATGACGAAGGCGGTTTGGCCTGGAATGATCCGGAAATCGGGATTGCTTGGCCCCAGGTAACCGGAACATACCAAGGCACTGCCAGCGCGGAAGGCTACTGCCTGTCTGACGGCACACTTCTGAATCTCAGTGAAAAAGACCAGAAATGGATGACTCTGAAGGATACCGTACAGTTTTAAATACAAGCGGTAATATTTATATCCCAATCTGGAAATCAGGAACAGAGTGCTCTCGGCAGAAGCAGAGGGCACTTGCGTTCGGCTTGACCAGAAGGGTTTTCTGCGGTTTGCTAAAGAAACCGGATTAATAGCCGCATATTGGAGAAATACGAAAAGGAGCACTATGTTAAAAGCCTATCTTCAATCCGCAAAGGATTATCGTTTTTTACTTGGGCAACTTGTCAGTCGTGATTTTAAGACACGTTACAAAAGGAGTGTACTGGGCGTGCTCTGGAGCATGCTGAATCCTCTGCTGACTATGGGGGTCCAGTATCTTATTTTTGCCAACCTATTCCGTTGGAATGTGGATAATTACGCAGTGTATCTGCTGATCGGTACGGTTACCTTTAATTTCTTCTCTGAAGCAAGCCAGGGTGCACTGAGTTCCGTTACGGGAAGTGCTTCCTTGATCACCAAGGTCTATATCCCCACTTATGTTTTTCCTGTATCAAAGGTGCTGTCTGCCTGCATTAACTGGTGTTTTTCTTCTCTGGCATTGTACTGTATTCTTCTAATCCAAGGCGTACCGCTGAATTTTTACCACCTGGTTCTTCCTGTGGCGTATCTAAGCCTGATTTTGTTCTCTTGCGGTATGGGCATGCTTTTGGCTGCCCTGATGGTTTATTTCAGAGATATTCAGTTCCTGTACGGTGTGCTTATTACACTGTGGATGTATATGACGCCGCTGTTCTACCCTGTAGATATCATTCCGGCAGAGTGGTTTGACTTGTATACGAAAAACCCCATGTATCAGTATGTTACATTTTTCCGCACGGTAATGCTGGATGCTGTGATGCCCAGTGCAGAGCAGTTTGGGTATTGCATCGGCTATGCCATGGCAGCAATGGCGATTGGTTTCCTGGTATTCCGGAAGCTGAAGCGGAATTTCATTCTGCATGTTTAATGAGGTGGCACTATGGCTGATACTATTATTGAAATCCAAAATGCAACCATGGATTTTCTCGTGGACAACGGAAATGCCGGAACGCTTAAGGAGGCTGTTATCAGCATATTAAAAGGAAAGCTTCACTATGAGCATTTCCGGGCAGTTGATCATGTTACGGCTTCCGTAAAGCGTGGTGAGGTATACGGCATTATTGGCAGAAACGGTGCCGGTAAATCCACATTGCTGAAAATGATCGCCGGCGTTCTTACCCCGACTGAGGGTACGATTCGGGCATACGGCAAGATTGCGCCGATGCTGGAATTGGGTGCCGGCTTTGACGCTGACCTGACTGCCCGTGAGAATATTTACCTGAACGGCGCGATTTTGGGCTACAGCAAAGAATTTCTCGATGAAAAATTTGACGAGATCGTAGATTTTGCAGAACTCAGAAGCTTTATCGACCAGCCGGTTCGGACCTTTTCCTCCGGTATGATGATGCGTCTGGCTTTCTCTATTGCCACCCAGGTGGATCCGGAGATCCTCATTGTGGATGAGATCCTTTCCGTGGGTGACAGCCATTTCCGGCAGAAGAGTGAACGGCGTATGCGGGAGATGATGGGCGGCGGGACCACCGTGCTGATGGTGTCCCATGTTTTGCCCCAGATCCGCAGCCTGTGTGACCGGGTAATCTGGCTAGATCACGGCAAGGTGGTCATGATCGGCGACACCAAGACCGTATGCGATGCCTATGAAGGCCTCATCGATTTCGACAACGCCCCCAAATTTGAGATAGGACACCACATGGAGGATATCCAGCGGGTAAATATGTATCCGGACAACTGGCTGCCTCCCCAGGGTTCCTATAAGATCAAAACCGGCCCTATGGGTATTGTTTCCGGTAACCTGCGCTGTCCCTTTGACGATCTGACCGGAAAGGAAAAAGTCAAGATCTCTCTGGACTGCAACGGGGACGAGGATCCTGTGACGATTTATGTAAACGAAGAATATATGAGCTTCGAGATCCAGGGCAAGCCGGATACAATTGTTACCGTTTATATCAACAGCAATTTCTACCGTTCCAATGAAAAGGATGTGCGGAAACTGTCCCTAGTGCTGGAAGATACGGATGGAAACTAAAACAATATACTGGTTCGTGTAGGTGTGAATATGAAATACGAGTTTCTTTACGAGATTCCCTCTGATAGTTCATTGGGAAAGTTTTTGGCACAAATCAAACCGGGCTCTACCGTTCTGGAATGTGGCTGTGCCAGTGGCTATATGACGAAGATATTGAAGGAAAAGCTGAATTGTCAGGTATATATCGTGGAATATAGTCCGGAAGGCTTTAATAATGCGAAACAATATGCTGTTGACGGAATTTGCGGCGACTTAATGCAAAACCACTGGAAAGAAAAGTTTGCAGCAATTAAGTTTGACTACGTTCTTTTTGCAGACGTATTGGAACACTTGGCCGATCCCCTGCAGGTTCTGAGATCAGCAACAGCTCTGCTCAAAGACGATGGGTATGTAATGGTGTCCCTTCCCAATATTGGTCATAATGATATTGTGACCAAGCTGTTACAGGGAAATTGGGACTATACCGCCACAGGACTTCTGGACGATACACATATTCACTTTTGGGGAATCAACAATCTGGACAACTTCTTTCAAGATGCAGGCTTAGGAATTGTAATCCGCGATTGTACAACGATACCGACCGGTCGCACAGAACAGTACAACGAAAGAAATTTAGTTGTAAATGACGAGATATATGCCGTAATCAAGAACCGGCCCGAAGGCGAGATCTATCAGTTTGCATTGATTTTGCAAAAAAAAGAATATTTGTCCCAAAATCATGTTGAGCATATTGATCGATTTCCTGTAGTTGGAAGTCCATCTCTGAATTCCGAATCTTTACAGGACCTTCAAAAGGAACTGCTGAACAAAACCGGTCATATTCAGCTATTGCTTCAAAGTGAGAGAGAGCTTAAGGCAAACGTGCAGTGTAAGGAAAGCCATATAGAGCAGCTCCTGCAAAGCGAGAGGGAGCTACAGGGAACTGTTCGTAATCAGGAAGCCCACATCGAACAGCTCCTGCAAAGCGAACGGGATTTGTTGGCAGAAAATGAAAAGAACGCAGCCAGCATCCGTCAGCTTCAGTATGATCTGGGCTACCAGACCAGTATGGCAGACCACTTCAGGAAGTCTGAACAGAAGCTGCAGAAACAGCTGGAAGAAGCCTGCCGTATTGTGGACCGGCTTCAATACGAATTAGGCAGAAAGGTAAGCGAAAACCGTTTGCTCCAGGAAAACCAGGATTAAGCTATAGGAATCACCAATTGCCTATGCCGTCAGAGAGGAGAAGAGGCGTGGAAACATTACAGGAAACAGATAAGATCCAGTACGAGCTGGGGTATCGTACCGGAGAATGCCGGATTCTGCAGGAAAAAGCAGACCGCCTGGAGGCGGAAATTGCGGCTGTCCGTGCAGAAAATACCCGGCTCAACTATGAACTGGGACTGCGGGAGGGAGAATGCGCCCGGATCCGCAGTACGGAAGAATATCTGCAGAGACTGAAAGAAGATGTGGCTGCCGGTGAGGCTGCCTATAAGGAACTGGAATATACGCTTTTCTGCCGGGAGAGCGAATGCCAGCAGCTTCGTGACAAGGAAAACCGTTATCTCAATGAACTTGCTGCCATTAAAAAAACACGCTCCTGGCGTGTGGGCCGATTCTTTGCCAATATTGTACGGTTCTTCGTTCCGGTGGGAAGCAAACGGGCTCTTGTGCTGCGGCTTCTGATGACTATGATCAGACATCCTGGCAAATTCTTCCGGTGTCTGACACCGAAGAAAATGAAAAAATTCCTGCGTTTGCTGAGACGGGGAGAACTCAACGGGATTCGGGCACTGGTAGAGAGCAATATTACCGGACAGCCTGTTCCCCCTGCACTGGATGTGGTACCGCCCCGGATCGTTGCAGTGGATCCCCGGCCTGTACAGGAAAAGACGGTGGAAGACTATGCCCCCCTGCAGGTTCCCCAGTGGGAGGATCCCCAGGTGTCCATCGTGATTCCGGTCTATAATCAGTTTGATTATACATATCAGTGTATTGCATCCATTCTTCGAAACAGCGGCGACATCACCTACGAAATCATCGTAGGCAATGACTGTTCCACAGACCTGACCACGCAGATCAATGAGATTATTACCGGTATCACCTGTATCAATAACGAAACCAATCTGCGGTTTGTCCGTAACTGCAAGCAGGCTGCAAAGTATGCCAAAGGTAAATATCTTCTGTTCCTGAACAATGATACCCAGGTCCAGGAAAACTGGCTGGAGCCTCTGGTGACTCTGATCGAAAGCGCAGAGGACATCGGCATGGTGGGTTCCAAGCTGATTTATCCGGACGGTCTGCTTCAGGAAGCCGGCGGTATCCTGTGGAAGGATGGTTCTGCGTGGAACTACGGCAACAGACAGAATCCTGAGCTTCCTCAGTTCAACTATGTTAAGGAAGTGGATTATATTTCCGGTGCGTCCATTATGACCTACCGTTGGCTATGGGAGAAAATCGGCGGCTTTGATGAATTGTTTGCTCCTGCTTACTGCGATGACAGTGACCTGGCGTTTACCGTTCGTTCTCTGGGCTACCGGGTAATGTATCAGCCCCTGTCTGTGGTGGTGCATTTTGAAGGTGTGACCAACGGCACAGATACTTCCTCTGGACAGAAACAATATCAGATTGAAAATTCACGAAAGCTATACGAAAAATGGAAGGAGGAATTTGCAAAGCATCCGGATAACGGTGTGAATGTTTTCCAGGCCCGAGACCGGTCTTACAACCGGAAGACTCTGCTGATGGTGGACCACTATGTTCCGCATTTTGACAAGGATGCCGGAAGCAGAACGGTTTTCCAGTATTTGAAACTGTTTGTCGACCTTGGTTTTAACGTCAAGTTCATTGGTGATAACTTCTTCCGTCATGAGCCCTACACAACAGTTCTGCAGCAGATGGGCGTCGAAGTGCTGTACGGTCCTGAGGCTGCACAGCACTGGCAAGACTGGATTTTGGAAAACGCAGAGCAGTTCGACTATGCATTCCTGAACCGTCCCCATATTGCGCCCAAGTATTTGGACTTTATCCGGAAGCATACAAACGCAAAGATCATGTATTACGGTCATGATTTGGCATTCCTACGGGGAATGCGAGAATATGAGGTTACTGGTAATAAAGAATTCCTTGACGAAGCAGAAGAGTGGCAGCCGAAGGAACTGAATCTGATGCGTAGCGCAGATATGGCATACTATCCTTCCTATGTGGAAGTGGAGGAAGTCCATAAGATCGATCCCACCATTGCCATAAAAGCTATTCCTGCGTACTTATTTGAAGATGTTCGGTGGGAAGGATACGATTTCCAGAATCGCAAAGACATCATGTTTATTGGCGGATTTAGCCATCGGCCTAATGTGGATGCGGTAAAATGGGTGGCATCTGATGTCCTGCCGCTTCTGCTTCGGAAACTACCGGATATCAGAATCCATATTCTGGGCTCCAATGCACCCCAGGAGGTGCTGGATCTGGCTAGTGAGCATCTAATCATTGAAGGATTCGTAACCGATGAGCAGCTGGCTGAGTTCTATCATAACTGCCGGATCTCCCTTGTTCCTCTGCGCTATGGTGCAGGTATCAAGGGTAAGGTGGTTGAAGCCATGCGGTTCGGCACCCCTGTTGTTACCACCTCTATCGGCGCGGAAGGCATTCCCCATGCGGAAAGCGCCCTGGCGATCGAAGACAGCGCGGAGGCACTGGCAAGCCGAATTGCAGCGCTTTATAACGATGCAGAAACACTAACCCAGATGAGTAGAAATAGTATTGTCTATATTCAGGAAAATTACTCTGCCAGCAATGCAGTTAAAGTAATTGGTCCGGAATTCGACTTAGTGTAAAAGGAAAAATATGATTATTACAAAAACTCCCTTCAGAATGTCGTTTTTTGGCGGCGGAACGGATATGGAAGACTTCTTCAAGGAACACGGAGGTGCAGTCCTCTCCACAACCTTTGATAAATACTGCTATGTGAATGTCCGCCATCTGCCCCGTTTCTTTGACTATACTACAGAACTTTCCTACTCCAAAATGGAACGTGTTACTGATGTCAACGACATCCAGCACCCTGCTATCCGGGAAGCCATGAAGATGCTGGACATGCATGAGATCCGTCTGACCTACGAGGCAGACCTGCCTGCCCGCTCTGGTCTGGGTACCAGCTCTTCTTTTGCTGTGGGTATGCTGAATGCCTTCTATGCCCTGAAGGGCAAGTATGCCTCCAAGAAAAAGCTGGCAGATGAAGCCATCTACTTAGAGCGTGTTCTCTGCGCAGAAGCCGGTGGCTGGCAGGACCAGATCGCCGCGGCCTACGGCGGTTTCAACCGGATCGATTTCGGTCCCAACGGTTATGAGGTCCGGCCCATCATCATTTCTCCGGAACGGAAGCAGCAGCTCAACAACAATCTGCTGATGTTCTTTACCGGTTTTACCCGTTTTTCCTCTGATGTTCAGAAGGCCAATGCTTCCGGAAAGACAGATAAGACGACTCAACTGAAGCAGATGCTTGCCTTGGTGGACGAAGCCGAAGAGGTTCTGGTAGACAAGACCCGGGATCTGGACGATTTCGGACGACTGTTAGATAAGACCTGGCGGCTGAAGCGTCAGACCGGCTCAGCAGTTTCCACTGATAACATCGACGGCCTTTACGAAAAAGGTATCCAGGCTGGCGCTTTGGGCGGCAAGCTGCTGGGTGCCGGTGGCGGTGGATTTCTGGTGTTTTATGTGCAACCGGAAAACCGGAAAGCTGTTATGGAGGCCATGTCCGATTTGCTGCATATCCCCTTCCGTTTTGAAGAGGGGGGAACCAGAGTCATTCACTATACTCCCGAGAGTTATGTGCCCCGGGAACAGGAGTAACCTATGAAAGTAGTTATTATGGCAGGCGGCAGGGGTACCCGTATTTCTTCTGTTGCCAGCGATATCCCCAAACCCATGATCCGGATCGGCGGCAAGCCTGTTCTGGAGCATGAGATTGAATGCCTGCGGGATCAGGGATTTACTGACATGATTCTGACTGTCAGCCATCTGGGTAATGTCATCATGGATTATTTTGGTGACGGCAGCGGAGTTTCTCCGGCAACGGGAAAGCCTTTTGGTGTGTCCATTTCCTATTACTTTGAACAGGAGCCTCTTGGCAATGCAGGCGCTCTGTTTCGAATCAAGGATCAGCTGACGGAGGATTTTTTGCTTCTGAATGCAGATGCTATGTTTGATGTGGATTTCAAGCGTTTTGTTGCGTTCCACAAAGCCCATGGTGGACTGGTAACTTTATTTACTCATCCCAACAGCCATCCCTATGACAGCGGCCTGATTCTTGCAGACGAGGATGGTCGGGTGGAGAAGTGGCTGGCCAAGGAAGACGACCGGCCCCACTACTACCGCAACCGCGTCAATGCGGGACTGCATGTGCTCAACCCCAAGGTGCTGAATGTGGAGATCACCACACCGAAGGTGGACCTGGACCGGCAGCTTCTGAAACCTCTGGCTGGAACCGGCAAAATGTTCTGCTATGACAGCCCGGAGTATGTCAAGGACATGGGTACCCCAGAACGGTATTACGCTGTCTGTGATGATCTGCTCTCTGGCCGGGTCAAGGCTAAGAACCTGCAGAACAAGCAGAAGGCAGTATTCCTGGACCGGGACGGTACCATCAACAAATACGTGGGCTTTCTGCGTCATATCGACCAGTTTGAACTGATTGAGGGTGCGGCAGACGCTATCAAAAAGATTAATAATTCCGGATATCTTGCCATTGTGGTCACCAACCAGCCAGTGATTGCCCGGGGAGAAGTGACCTTTGCAGAGCTGGAGCAGATCCATAACAAAATGGAAACGCTGCTGGGTCTGGAAGGCGCTTATCTGGATGCCATTTATTACTGCCCCCACCATCCCCACAAGGGCTATGAGGGTGAAGTGCCGGAACTGAAGTTCGACTGCGAATGCCGCAAACCCAAGCCCGGTATGCTGCTGCAGGCGGCGGAAGATTTTAATATCGATTTGTCCGCTTCCTATATGGTAGGAGACGGCGATAATGATGTTCAGTGTGGTATCAATGCCGGCTGTACTTCCATTCAGGTATCGGAGGAATACAGTCTTCTGGACTTTGTAAACAGCGCGTTTAATAAGGAGAATTGATATGACCGATCAGGTTTATGCACATCTTCAGCTGCTGATGGAACGGTATCCTGCGCTGCAGCCGATCAAAGACGCTATCGCAAAAAGCTATGAAATGATCCGGGACTGCTATGAATCCGGAGGAAAGCTGATTATTGGCGGTAATGGCGGTTCTTGTGCTGATGCGGAGCACATTGTTGGTGAGCTGATGAAAGGTTTCAAATTGCCCCGTGTGCTGGATGCACAGATGACTCAGAAACTAACAGATGTAGATCCTGTTCTGGGTGCGCAATTGGCGGACAATCTTCAAGGGGGTCTGCCTGCCGTTGCACTGTCCTCTCATCCCAGTCTGAACACAGCATTCCTGAATGATGTCAACGGTGAGATGATGTATGCCCAGCAGCTGAACGCACTGGGAAAACCCGGAGATGTATTTCTGGGGATTTCCACCTCCGGAAACGCGAAGAATGTGCAGTATGCAGCCATCACCGCAAAGGCCAAGGGCATGAAGGTGATCGGCCTCACCGGAAAAACCGGCGGAAAGCTGAATGCACTGGCGGATGTGAATATGGTCATGCCCTGTGATGAGACCTATCAGATTCAGGAACTGCACCTGCCGGTGTATCATGTCCTGTGCCTGATGCTGGAAGAACATTTCTTCGGATAACAGTAGAATATCGAAAGAAGGGGATATCCCCTTCTTTCGTTGCAGATATCTGCAACGAAATGAATGTTGATACATCTTTTTGTAAGGTGCTTTGTTTTTTATGTATATTACAAAAGAAAACTTTAGAATAGATTAAGGTGGATGCAATGAAGAACTATATTAAACTATTAAGAGTAAAGCACTATGTGAAGAATGTTCTTGTTTTCCTTCCGTTATTTTTTGCCGGAGAATTGTTTAATCTGGAAAAAATATGTTTGGCATTAATGGGAGTTGTGTGTTTTTCTCTGATTTCATCCTCAATTTATATTATTAACGATTTAAGAGATGTAGAAAATGATCGCAAACACCCTAAAAAGAAGCTTCGTCCCATTGCCAGCGGAAAGGTAAAAAAGAGTACAGCGTTTGGGATTCTTTTTGCCTGCTTGTTTTTCGCTCTGACGCTGTCGCTGTGTATTGGTAACTACAATGCATTGGGGATGTTACTACTGTATTTTGCACTGAATAATGCCTATAGTTTTGGTTTGAAAAATAAGCCAATTTTGGATGTTTTAATTCTGGCATCAGGTTTTGTCATTCGTATTTTTTATGGCGGCTTTCTTACAGAAGTACCAATTTCCGTATGGCTCTACTTGGTCGTTGTGACAGGATCCCTATATATGGGATTGGGTAAGCGGAGAAATGAGCTTGTGCAACAAACTGAAATTGTGGGGAGTACACGCGCAGTTTTGTCACATTATAGTGTTGCTTTTCTGGACAAGAATATGTACGTCTGTGTTGCTTTGGCGAATGTTTTTTATGCCTTGTGGACAAAGGATTTTGCAGATCCGCGTATGGCTTGGACGGTTCCGTTTTTTATTGTGATTTTGATGTGCTACAGTTTGGATGTTGAAAACGGCTCAGATGGAGATCCGGTGGAAGTAATTATGCATGATAAAATTTTAATTGGCTTGATAATAGCATACGCTGTGTGCGTCTTTTCGTTATTGTACATGTTTTAATAAGGTGAACAATCCATGAATGTATATGATTTTGATAATACTATATATGTCGGAGACTCGTCCTTAGATTTCTATTTTTATTGCTTATCAAAATATCCATCTGTAATTTTGCGTTTTCCGAAGCAACTGTGTTCTTTCTTATTGTATAAATCGGGAAAAATATCAAAGGAAAAATTCAAGGAGACCTTTTTCTCTTTTGTGTCTGACCTGAAAGATCCTCAGATAGAAGTAGTCCGTTTTTGGAATCAGAATGAGAAAAAGATTAAAGCATGGTATACTTTGCAGCAAAAGGAAGATGATCTAATTATTTCTGCGTCACCCCGTTTTCTTTTGGAAGAAATATGTAAAAGAATCAATGTTACGAAATTGATAGCAACAGATGTTGATATTCACACTGGCATATTTAATGGAAAGAATTGTTATGGAAAGGAAAAAGTAAATCGGCTATACTCTGAATTTCCATTATGTAAAATAGATTGTTTCTATTCAGATTCGTTGTCAGATACATTTTTAGCTAAGTTGGCAGATCAGGCGTTTTTGGTCAAGGGAAATCATATTTATGAATGGGAGGGATAATCATTGGTATGAAGATTCTTTTAAATATAAAAGATAAGATTGACTTAAAAAAATGCATGGTGACCTATCTCGTGGTGTATTGTGTGATCATTACATTGTTGTGTTCTATAAAAGGTCCTTTGCGATGGGGTGAATTTGATGATTATACGCTTCCTGTGGCATCTTTGTTAAATGACCATAATTTTAGCATTACGGATGATGATATTGCATATTACAAGGTGCTGTTTCCTGAAGTGGCAACAGAGATCGAAAGTTATTCGTTGTCGGGGTATATGACACGAGATGGGGACGGAATGCTAACATGGTATTTTCCGACCTATGCTATTTTGAGTATACCATATGTTTTGATCCTGACATTTTTAGATTTGCCTGCAAGCTATGCTTTTTCATATCTAAATATTACAACCGTAATGCTTATGCTGGTTATGGCATATAAAACATTGAGATTTGGCAATAAAAGAAAGTTTGCGGTTATTATTGCATTAAGTATTGCCCCAGTGTGGTTTTACTTTCCTTGGACATTGGCGGAGTCTGTAATTTATGCCTTTTTGGGTATGGCAATGATTGCCTGGTATAACGGGCGAACCAAATGCGCAGCACTATTTCTTTCGCTTGCAGGAACACTGAATATCACTGTCATGGTTACTGGCTTTGTAATGATATTTGAGTATTTTTTCAACCTCTTCCAGCAAAAGAAAGAAACTGAGACATTTTGGCAGTTTGTTAAGGCGAACTTTATAAAGACTGTGCAATATGGATGCTGCTACGTGCCTGGTATTATTCCTGTAATCTACAATCTTTACCATGTCGGTAATATCAATCTGACAGCCTCTTATTCAAGCTTTACTCAGGGTCGAGAAACAACATGGCAGAGATTTATATCATATTTTTTGGATATGAATTATGGATACTTACCATATTATGGTTTTTTGCTGGTTGCTGCAGTAGTCATTCTAATAGGTGCTGCCAGAAAAAAGCATTGGAAATATATCGCTTTTACTGTATCTTTTTTGTCTAATGTAGTATTGTATTCCGTAATGACTCATATTAACTGTGGATATACCGGAATTGCCAGATACAGTTCATGGTGTTCTGTGATATTAGTATGTGCTGTGGTATTTTATTATGATGAAATAATCACGAAAAAGGCAATCAGATCGACAGTAGAACTATTAGTAAGCGTCAACATGATATGGCTTGTGCTTGTGATGAATTATTACGGTTTATATGCATCATCCAACACATGGGGAACAGGCATGATGCCAATTGCGAAAACTGTGCTTGAGTATTGTCCTTCACTTTACAATCCGTTAGGATCATCATTTTGTGCGGGTGTAAATAATATAATTGGTGGTTATGATTATAAAACACCGATTGTATATACAGATAGCAACGGCCACGTTCGGAAGATACTGGCAGTTTCAGAAGACAGGGAATACCTATCTCAACGATATGCGCTTTCCAATAATGATAGTCAGTGGTTTGAAGATCAACTGAATAAACTAGACGAAAAAGAACGATATATCTCTGTGCCTAATAAATACCATCTTGTAAAAAATTCGAAGTACTATGATGGATTAGCTCTGTATTTTCAGCAAGATTCCTATAATGCGGAGGATTATGTGCTTTCTGGAATGTACGCACCAGAAAGCTGGGGTGCTTGGTCTAGTGGCAGGGTTGTGTTGTCAATGGATTTTAGTGATATAGAGGCAAACATAATCATTGGAAACATTGTTTGTGGTACATACAATCAGTCTCAGCATGTTCGGATTTATGTGAATGAAAAATGTGTGTTTGATGAAATAGTGCTAAAAGACAATGGAATTACCTTCGAATTTCCCAATCCCAGAGGTTTGGCGGAGATTCGTATAGATGTTATAACCGCAAAAGATATAGTACCAACAGATGGAAGAATTTTGGGATTAAGTATAGGAAGTATTCGTTTCGAGGGGAATTAACACAAATGCTGTACAATATGGGAATGTTGTTTGCCAGTAATTGCAGTGTGCAATCAATAATAGGGAATTTTTTCCTATGTGCAAAATGCTAGCACTGGTTTTTAACGGTATTTCCAGTTTATCTGTAAAACCTATCACGCTGTGCTACAATGGTCATTGTGCTTGGCATGGTTGGATTTGCGGTCCTTGTGTAGTCCATCATAACGACTATTATGGAAAACATGCAGTCACAAAGGTGACTGCATGTTTTTTGTCGCAAATTATTCGACAGCTATACAAGAACGTATGTCCTATAATGAAGCGAAAGCGCAGGTTATTTGCTGCTTTCGAATTGTAAGCGCTCAATAATCACCCGCCTAGCATCTCACCCATCCTTATGAGATAATATCCCAAAACTTGAAAAACTCACGGTGAGTTTTTCAACATGGTTAGGGGGGCAATCAAATGGCAGATGTATTAGCAGTGCGGGATGA
>JBGVLR010000178.1:0-2648 GCA_045124375.1 Acetatifactor sp. | reverse complement strand
AACAATATCAAGAGTTGAAAAAGAAAGCCCAACCTTTTCTGGATGCACTGGAAATCGCATCCGAAAGGGTTCGGGCTTTTCTTGATGTTGTCCTCAGCAGAGGAAAGGAAACACAGGAACACAAGCAGCCTGCCCGAAAGCGTGGGCATGACATGGAACACTAAAAGAAAGGAACTATTTACCTATGATCGATATTGTAACCAAGATTAACAACATGATGTTTGAGGGTGCGCCCCTCTGGGATGTGATCGACGCTTGCTCGGTAATTAATATTGGGTCTTGCTTCGATCCTATTTTTGAGCCGCCGCTGGATTTTCTGGAAGAATGCCATAAACGTCAAATAGCTGCACAATCTCCGTTCCACACCACCGTTGAACGCAAAATTGGCAACACTTGGTATCTCGTTGAAACTGAATGCGCTGGAAAGGAGCCGCTTGCCGACAAGGTGAAACGCCTCATTTTTTTCGGATAAGGGGTGGCTTGTTAATGACAGCGACACAAAGTTATGTTAATATGAATTCATGCACAACGGTACTGTCAGCTGACCAACAGCAAAAGGAGGAAACAATGTTGGATCAGCAGAAAATAACCATTCTCTACTGCCGTCTTTCCAATGAAGATGCGCTGGATGGAGAAAGCAACAGTATCGCAAATCAGAAAGCAATCTTAACGAAATACGCAAAGGAACACGGGTTCATCAATATCCGGATTTTCGTGGATGATGGTTATACCGGGACGAACTTCAATCGTCCCGGCATACAGGAAGCACTTTCCCTTGTGGAACAGGGATTGGTTGAAACCTTCATCGTCAAGGATATGAGCCGCTTCGGTCGAGACTATCTGCAAGTAGGACAGTACACGGAACTGGTTTTTCCAAGCTATGATGTTCGTTTTATCGCAATTCATGATGGTGTGGACAGTGCCAAGGGAGACAATGATTTCACGCCTTTCCGCAATCTGTTCAACGACTTCTATGCCAAAGATACCAGTAAAAAGGTACGCTCTGTCATGCGGGCGAAAGGTAACAGCGGAAAGCATCTGGGCAGCCCTCCCTATGGTTATCGTACCGATCCGGAGGACAAGCATCACTGGATCATCGATGAAGAAGCTGCTCCTGTTATCAGAAGAATCTTCGATTTAACCATTGATGGCAAAGGCCCTACCAAGATCGCAAGAATTCTGGAACAGGAACAGGTGCTTACAACCAAAGCTCTGTATGCCAAACAGAAAGGAAAGCCGCTTCCGGATAAGCCCTACCGCTGGAATGAAAATTCTGTTGTTGGCATTCTGGAAAGAATCGAGTACACCGGATGTACTTGCAACTTCAAGACTTTCTCCAAATCCTACAAGCTGAAAAAGCGGATAGCGAATGATCCGGAAAATATGGCAATTTTTCCGAATACGCAGGAAGCCATCATCACGCAGGCTCAGTTTGATCGGGTACAAGAACTGCGAAAAAACAAACGCCGACCTACAAAAGCAGATCGGCAGGGGTTATTCTCTGGACTACTGTTCTGCCCGGACTGTGGAAACAAGCTGCATTTTGCAACCTGTAAGAGTTTTGATGGCAAGCAGGATCACTATGTATGCTCCAGCTACAAGAGCAATCGTGGTACCTGTACTGCACATTATATCCGGGAAGAAACGCTCCGTGATCTTGTTCTGGAACGCATCCGGGCTGTCTGCGAATATATTCGTAGTGATGTGGAGGGTTTTCAGGAAGAATGGCTGCAATGCCGTCGTACAGATCAGGAGAAAAGCATTCTGGAGGATCAGCGGAAAATTGCCAAAGCAAAGAAGCGTCTTGCTGACTTGGATGTTCTGATTACACGTATTTATGAGGACGCTGTTCTGGGTAATCTCAGCCAAGAGCGGTATCAGAAGATGTTGCAGAGCTACGAGGAAGAACAGGAACGTCTGAAGCTTGAGATTGAAGTAACAGAAGAATGGGTTGATCAGCAGATGGAACTGGAAGACAATCTGGATGCTTTTCTTGCTCTGACAGAAAAGTATGTGGATGTCCGAGAACTGACACCGACTATCGTAAACGAGTTTATCAAGAAAATCCTCGTTTATGCACCGGATAAATCCAGTGGAAAGCGTCAGCAGCGTGTTCGCATCTTCTTCAACTTCCTTGACGAAGTGGAGATTCCCGCTGTACTTGAACCCATCATCTACGAAAGACCTACTAAAAACAGAAAAACGGCGTGACCTTCGGGTCACACCGTTCTTCTGCAACTTAAATAGTTACTTATCCCTATTAAGCCTTGTGAAATAAGGCGTTTTTCCGCTGCGAGGCTTGACAAAAACTGGAATTGAAAATATAATAGCTTTTGCATATGGCAAAGACTATGACGGAGACAGTAGACTGACTGGAAATGCTGCAGAGAGTCGGGGATGGTGCGAACCCGGTGCGAGTAAGGTCAGAGGAATATCACTCCTAAGTTGCAATCTGAAATGAAGTAGGAGAAGCCGGTTTCCCACCGTTATCGGGGACGTGTATCGGTGTTTTGGGAGTATGAACACCCGTAGATGTAACAGGTGGTTATCGAATTGGTTATAGACGTTCGTCCTTTTACAGGACGGGCGTTTTTTTGTTATATACGTAACTATTCAGCCATGCAGAGATGATAAGAAAAAAGTTCGTA
>JBGVLR010000177.1:0-8230 GCA_045124375.1 Acetatifactor sp. | reverse complement strand
GGAGAGCACCGCAGGTGCGGCTTTGCGAATGGCGCGGAGTGAGCAGTACCTTTTCCGCGTTTGACCACGAATACCACGAATCGACACTTATTGACGTGTTTCTGCTGCTATGCTATAATTTACTGATAAATATACAAATGTTTCTATAAAAATAGTAAGAGGCGATAAAATATGCAGAAAAAGTTACTTCCATTGGGAATCTTGCTCATGAGTTTCTCTCTGCTGATAAGCTGCGGAAGTTCAGATACCGAATCCTTTGAAACGAATGCTTCCGATATTGAATCAACCACTTTTTTCAGTTCGGAACAACCAGATAAGGGTTATCGGACATCTTCCGATAAGCCACACGCCGAGGACTATGACGGTCAAAAAGCAGAGGGGTACATTGACCCTGTGGAGGTTAATGTTTCCGATGTGCACCGGGAGGCAGAAGCCTTTATCAGTTCTCTGTCCCCTGCCCAGAGCATCATTCCGCGTCCCGAAGCATCCGGGGTATTGACCGAGTCCAATGATTATGCGATCATCGATTATTCCAATACAGGTGAAGGCTATGTGATGGTTCAATACACTGCCTCCACACCAAACCGGCTTAAGGCTCAGGTAACAGGACCTACTACTACCTATACCTATAATCTGACAGCCGGTGAGTGGACAGTCTTCCCTCTTTCAGACGGAAATGGTTCTTATCAGATCAATGTTTTTGAAAATATTGTTGACAACCGGTACGCTTTAGTACTCTCTGTCACCCAGACAGTGACACTTAGTAACGAATTTGCACCTTTTCTCCATTCGAATCAATATGTAAATTTTGATAATGCCGATCTCACCATTGCTACGGCTGCTTCTCTGACTCAAGGTACAGACGATATGTTAACTAAAGTAGAAATTATCTATAATTATGTGATAGACAATATAACCTACGATTCAGAAAAGGCAGCAACTGTGCAAAGTGGTTATCTTCCTGATTTGGATGCTGTTCTTTCCGACAAGGCAGGTATCTGCTTTGACTATGCTTCCCTGATGACCGGCATGCTCCGTTCTCTGGGAATCCCCTGCAAACTTGTCGTAGGATATGCCGGGGATGTCTATCATGCCTGGATCAGTATCTGGTCTGAGGAGACCGGTTGGGTAGACGGTGCCGTATTCTTCGACGGAACAACCTGGCAGCGTATGGATCCGACTTTCGCCTCCACCGGCGCAAAAGACCCTTCTATTATGGAATATATCGGCAACGGCGCCAACTATACTGCCAAATATATCTATTAAACAAATACGACTTGTAATATAAACTGCCGGGAAAAGGAGAAATGCACCCATATGAAACAGATTCACTTTACCAATATGGCAATCGCCGATCTTTGTCAGGAACTGGCTCTTTTACTTCGGGCCGGTGTCAGACTTGGAGACGGCCTGATTCTATTGTCTGAAGAAGAAAAAGAACCTGCCTGTCGGAGTTTATTGGCTGATATATCCAACCACATAGAAGAAGGTTCCCTTCTTTCTGCTGCATTTACTCAGGCCGGCTGCTTTCCTCCCTATGTGACCGGCCTGCTGGAAGTAGGGGAACGCGTGGGACGCACGGAGGAAACCCTGATGGCACTCTCGCGGTATTATGAAGACAGAGAACATATGGATCGCCAGCTTCGTAATGCTCTGACCTACCCTGCCATTCTGCTGCTCATGATGTTAGTTGTCATTGTGGTATTACTAAGCTGCGTACTCCCGGTATTTGATGAGGTTTACGCCTCTCTTGGCGGAAGCCTGACCGGTATTGCCGGCAGTCTCCTGGCACTGGGAAATGGCTTAAACACCATCATGCCTTTTCTCGGAGTACTCCTCGGAATCATCGCCCTGGCAGTTGTGGTCTTCTCACTTTCTTCCGCTGCCCGAAACGGAGTGCTTCAATTCTGGCACTGTCACTGGGGTGACCGGGGTATATCCCGAAAAATGAATGATGCCCGCTTCGCGCAGGCGTTGTCCATGGCTTTCAGCAGCGGTCTGCCGCTGGAAGAAGGAGTATCTCTGGCAGGCGCTTTGTTAAAGAATAATCCACAAGCATTAAAGCGGTGTGAAGCCTGTCGTGCCCGCCTGGATGCCGGTGATGATCTGGCAGCAGCTTTGGGTGAAACTGACATGCTTCCTGCTTCCGCCTGCCGTATGTTGACGCTGGGTATGCGTGCCGGAACCGGTGATGCTTCCATGGAAGAAATTGCCAGACGCCTTTCCGAAGAAGCACAGGAAGCACTGGAAAACAAGGTTGCTTCGGTGGAACCGGCCCTTGTTCTGATCACGTCCATTCTGGTAGGCGCTATCCTTTTTTCCGTAATGCTGCCACTGATGAATATTATGAAAGCAATCGGGTGATCTGATGAAAAAACACGCGCGAACATTTTTCCTTTCCCTTCTGACTCCGATTCTGACTGTCGGTATTTTACTTTATTTTCTCACTTCGATCTCCAACCTGAGCAAAGATCAGGCTCTGGAAGACAAGGAGCAATTGGAAACGGCGCTTACCAGAGCGGCTGTAGCCTGCTATGCCGCGGAAGGAATTTACCCTCCCGATCTTGCATATCTGGTAGAGCACTACGGTGTTCAGATCAATGAGGATTTGTATACTGTAAAATATGAGGTTTATGCATCGAACCTGATGCCTGACATCACGGTATTGGTAAATAATTATGAAAAAACAAAAAAGTAATTTAACCTCCCTTGCCCCCCTGCTTTTGTTTGTGATATTCACCACCTGCATTTTAGCAGTACTATTGACAGGAGCAGATGTATATCAAAAGGTTTCCAGACGAGACCGGTATAGCTTTCAGCATCGTACCACTGCCCAATATCTCACCACACGTCTGAGACAAAGTGATGCCGCCGATATGACTTTTGTAGGAGATTTTTATAACCAATCTCCCACGGAGTCCGGAAATACACTTTTCCTGTGTGAAGAGTTGAGCGGAAGAACTTTCTATACGCGCATTTACTGTCATAACGGATATTTATGGGAACTCTTCGCGGAAGCAGGTGCGGCCTTTGATCCGGACGCCGGTCAGAAAATTCTGGAGGTGAACGCTTTACATTTTACCGTTCTAGAAGACCTGATATTGATAGAAATAGAGCATACGGATGCTACGACTGAAACCCTTATCCTACACCTCTGCAGCGGAAAGGAGGTCTTATCATGAAAAGCAAAATTCCTCTTCCCCTGATGGAACAGTTGATCATGGTGCTGGTCTTTGCACTCACCTCCGCTTTATGTTTACAGGGATTTGCCCTGGCAAATCGCCTCTCAGGACAACAGGAATCCCAGGCTTATGCTGTCATTGCCGCTCAAAATGCCGCAGAAGTACTAAAACATGTATCCGGTGACTTTGAACAGGCAGCCGGTCAGTTGGGCGGTCATTGGGATGGTGGCGTTTGGAGCATTTCATATGACGATTCCTGGCAAACTCTTTCGGACTCGGACAAAGCAGTTTTTCATCTGCAGGCTATTCCGATGGCGGACGATGATCCACTTCTCGGAACTGCCCGGATCAAAGTTTTTTACAACGAAAATGTTCTTTTTGAAATTACAGTAGCATGGCAGGAGGCAGATGATGAAGCAACGTAAACAGTTTTCACCTCCCATGGTAGGAGGCAGTTCCCTTTTAGTCATTTTTGCCGTTTTATGCTTAACCGTATTCACGCTGTTGGCTTTAAGTACTGTTCAGGCCGACAGCCGCTTATCAGATGCTTCAGTCCGGGCGGTATCAGATTATTATTCCGCAGATCTTCAGGCAGAAGCTATTCTGTCCCGGCTACGTCAGGGACAGATTCCGGAAACTGTGCAGGTAGATCAAAATATCTATTCCTATACCTGCCCGATTTCCGATACCCAGAATCTTATGGTAGAGGTATATATCGAAGAGGATTCCTGGACGATTCTGCGCTGGCAGGCAGTATCCTGTGTGCAGCAATAACATTTTAAAGAAAGAAGAGGACTTTCTATGGCAGATTTACTTAAGTTTTTAGAGCAGGCAGTAACTGATCAGGCTTCCGATATTTTCCTGGTAGCAGGCGGTCCGGTCAGTGAAAAGCTGGAGGGACACATCCGTCCTATGCAGGACACCAGGCTGCTCCCCCTCGACACGCAGGAATTGATCAACGAGATTTACAAGCTTGCGGGGCGCTCAATGGATCTTTATAAAAATACGGGTGATGATGATTTCTCCTTTACTGTACCGGGCCTGGCACGTTTTCGTGTCAACGCTTACCGACAGCGTAATTCCATGGCTGCAGTCGTACGTGTGGTCTCCTTTGATATTCCGAAATGGCAGGAGATTCACATTCCCCCTCAAGTTATGGATTTAGCCGATACACACCACGGAATGATTCTGTTCACCGGGACTGCGGGAAGCGGCAAATCTACCACTCAGGCATGTATCATTGACCGTATCAACCGTACACGTGACTGCCATGTCATTACGCTGGAAGATCCCATTGAATTTCTGCATCGCAACCAGTGCAGCATTATCAGTCAGCGTGAAATTGCCATAGATACGGTGGATTATCTTTCTGCCCTGCGCTCCTGCCTGCGTCAGGCTCCTGATGTCATCTTGCTCGGTGAGATGAGAGATGCAGAGACCATCCGTACTGCCATTACTGCCGCCGAAACCGGCCACATGGTGATTGCCACCCTGCACACCCAGGGTGCCGTAAATGCCATTGACCGCGTAATAGACAGCTTCTCCGGTTCTCATCAGGCTCAGATACGTATCCAGCTTTCAACAGTTCTGCGCACAGTCGTGTCTCAGCAAATGATGCCGGACAAGAACGGCAATATGATTCCTGCTTTCGAAATCATGCATGTGAACAGTGCCATCCGCGGCATGATTCGTGATAACAAGAATCATCAGATTGAAAATGCCATCACTGCCGGTCGGGCTGAGGGCATGCTTCCCATGGATCAATCCATTCTCGGTCTTTACCGTGATGGGCTGATCAGTAAAGAAACTGCTTTAAATTATGCAGCACATCCGGAACAGCTGCAGAGACAATTATAAAAAGGACAAGATGCGAAATCCTGTCCTTTCTATGATCATGATCCGTTTTCCTATCAGAAAATCAGTTCCTGCTGCTCCATAACCTCAATCTGCGACAAAATCATGGTCTCCGGCTCCGAGCCCCTTGTATGGCTGGCTTTCAGATACTGGGTTCCGCCCCGCAGGCTGGCGGCGATCAGGTTCAGGACGTAGATGTTATCAAACCGGTTATAAATGGAATCGCCGCCCAGTCCGGACAGACAGATTAACTGGGTATTCGTCTTCTTCGCCATATCCATCAAAGGCTTTAACAGGTGAGCCGCATTGGTCTGGGCAAAAGGATTGTCCATCAGGAGTACTTTGCCCTCATTGCGGTCGGCAAAGATATCCGACTCATCTTTTCGCATATAGTAAAGCAAACTGGTCAGGATGATGAACGCCGACAGGAAGCCTTCTCCACCGGAGTTTTTGGCTACTTCTGCCCAGGTAATAGGGTACTCCCGCTGTTCCTCCACCTTATACAGGCGAATCTGCACATTGGCAATGCCCACCACCTGATCATACAGATTCCTTGTGGTCAGACGCGCACCAAAGTATTCCTGCGCATTTTCATTTTTTTCAAAAATCTCGATTCCTTTCTGGGTCAGGTCATCTATAAAGTCATTCAGGCGCACCTGATACATTCCAAGATTCTCCTCCCAGTCAGGAAGCTGAATCTTCAGCATCTTAACAGGCTTTTCCCGGATGGTGATCGTAGAATTGTGATCGATTCTGCCCAGATTGCGATGCACCTCTAACAGATAATCCTCCAAAAGCTCCACGATCTTGGCTTTTTCCTTTTCCACCAGTGAAATGTCTACCTCCAGCTTCTCCATCAGTCTTTCATAGGACTGGACCGTAGTGGAAAGCTGGCTGATCACCTGAGCCGCATCTTCCGTCAGTTCCAGCATGGCTTCCAGTGGTTTTCTGTAAAAATCATCCTGAAATTCTTCTCTGCGCACAGTCTGGTTCAGGAATCCAACAAGACGCTCTTTGCTTGTCTGGCACTGCTTTATGCTGAATCTATGGTCCCGAAGCAAGGTTCCCTGGAACTCTCTCAGTTCCTTTCTACCCATTTCCCGGAAATTCTGCTCCCAGGTCACTTCCTCTTTTACAGGAAGATGTGAATATTCGGACAAAGCCGTTATATGCTCCTCATAGCACCTGGAACGTTCCTCCCAGGCTGACAGTTTCTGCTGTAATTCCTTCAACTGGTACTGTAATTCCTGAATCTTCGCCTGGAAATCCTGTACAAGAATCTCTTCCTTGGGAAGAGGCTCCTCTTTTCCGAAACGCTTTGACATGGCTTCCCGGCGGTCATTTATCTTCTGGGTGATCAGGGCACACTTCGTATTTTCCTCATTCCAGCTGCGGTCAAGGCGATTCTTTTGCTTTTTCTTATCTTCCAGCAAAATTTCCTGATGACTTTCTTCCTTGCGATTATATGATATCTTCTGCCATTCTTCCGCCTTCAGGTCGTACTTTTCTTTCAGTTCCTCCAGTCTGGCCAGACTTCTGTCCAGACGCCTTCTGGCGCCTGTCAGCTGTTCCTCCAGAATCCTGATCTCTACGGACATCTCTGAGGTGATGGCCCGGTATCTGGCCTCCCACTCCAAGAGCTGGTCCTGAGTAGCCTTCTCTTCCTCTCCGCCACCTACGCCCTCATAAGCTCCATACTCCGATTTCTTCTGCCCATACTCCTTCAGTTTCTGGTGCACGCTGTCCTTGGCAGCTTCCAGCGTGATGCGCTGTTCTTCCAGCCTTCCCAGAAGCTCCCCGATCATCTTCCTTCGGTCTTTCAGGCGCTGTTCCTCTTTCTCCAGCTTCTCCAGGCCGCGGCGATCCTCCTGATAGCGCAGATAGTCTTCCTGCAAACGACTGAAATCCTCCATCCTGCGTTCCTGACGAATCAGTTCTTTCTCTTCTTTTTCAATCTTTCCTTCCAACTGCCTGATTTCTTCCTCAGCCACCGCAATGGCCTGCGTCAGGACCCGGATAGACTGTGCCATTTCTTTCAGCTGCTCCTGCAGCTGACGGCACTTCTCCCCGGCAGCTTCATAGCTTTCCCCGGATACCTTCTGACCTGCAATCTTTTCTCTTCTGGCAAAATAATCTTCATATTCCCTGGTTCTGACACCAACGGCTTCCTGTATCTGCCTGATTTCTTTTTCTTTCTCCCTGACCATTCGAGCCAGCTTTTCTTCATCCAGCAGATTTTCATTGAACAAGACATAGAAGCTCACTCCGTCCAATCCAATCACGCCAGTTTGATCTGCATTCCCCATATGATCTGCTGCTTTGGCTTGATCTGCGTCTCCTTTTTGCCCTTTCATGCCGCCTGAAAGGCTTTCCCGGAGTACCACCGGTATGGGAAAAGAAGTATAGACTTCCCCAGCATGGGCAGATAATCTGGCAAGCTCCTGCTTTGACAGGATCAGCGCATAAGGCAGGAAAGGATGCTCCCGCACCAGTTTCTGGTTCTGCTCTACTGAATTCCCGTTTTTGTTCAGGTATTCCATACCAAAGATACATGGCAGACCCAATTCCTTTAAAAGCTCTTCAAACGCTTCCGGCAATTCCAGTACCTTCCCCTGTGTCAGGCGCACATACTCCTTTTGCAGAGCATCTTCTTCCTTTAAAAGCTTCTGTCTCTGTAAATCAGCCTCCGTCATCTTTCGTTCCGCGGCAGTCAAAATAGCTTGTGTGTCAAATATCTGCTTCTCGGGCAGCTCCAGATATTTCATAATGACCCGTCTGGCAGACAGCTCCTGTTCCAACTCCTGCAGCTGTCTGGCAGCTTCCTTTTCATCATTTTCCCTGTGAAGCAGCTCTTCCTTCGCATCTGCCAGCCTGCGGTTCTTTCCGCGAAGCTCCTCTGTCAGCTGATCCTTCTTTCGATAATCGGACAGCTTCTCCCTCTTTAGCTGTTCCAGCTGTTTTTCCAGGTCCTTTCCCAGAAGTTCCAGTTCTCCCGGCTCATATTCACCCAGGATATTTCGTCCCAGGTTGGCAGTGTATCTTTGATTGAAAGCAGTTTCTTTCTCATCATAACCGGCAATCCGGCTCTTGATACCACCCTTTTGGGCTGAGATTTCCACCAGTTCCTTCTGCAGTTCTTCTTCCCGTGCCTTCTCCTGCTTTATGCGCTGGCTGTTTTCCCGGCTTTCCGCCTC
>JBGVLR010000176.1:0-2145 GCA_045124375.1 Acetatifactor sp. | reverse complement strand
TCCGCGATGCCCTGGAGCAGCGAGGTTCAGCAGCGAATCGGCAAGGAAGCGCAGGCCGAACGTGAATAATGCGATAATACCAACGGCCGGGTCCATAATGGCCCCGGCCGCGAACGGTTGTTGGGGTGTGCGATTATTTAGCACTTACTGCAAAAGGATGAAAATAATGAAATACTCAGTTGATTTTAAGCAAATGGTAGTTGATGAGCACATAGATGGCTTGTCAAAAGAAGCGGTGGCGGCGAAATATCATGTTGCCCCTAGTTCTGTTGCACTATGGACAAGAGAATATCGAACTAATAATCAACCATCAGTATCACGAGAAAAATATCTAGAGCAGCAGGAACTGAACCGGTTACGTATTGATAATCAGATTTTTGCTGAATGCAGGTGTACGAGGTTTGCGTCAGTTTCTGAACGTATCGATGAAGTGCTGAGGTTAAAAGGGAAATACAATATCCATGCATTGTGTAGGGTATTAGATATAAACAGATCAGCGGTATATCACAGGGATCGCCGTGCTCTTGGGAAAACATTGGTGGAAATCGAAGATGAAAAATTGATGCCTTTGATTCAAGAAATCTTTTATGAAGGAAAAGAAGTGCTTGGTGCAAAACGAATAAGGCCTAAACTGAGGAGCATGGGGTATATAGTAAGCGAACGCAGAGTATGTCGCTTAATGAAGCAACTAGGACTCAAAGTTGAGCATGGGACAAAAGATAATTATTCCTTTAGAGAAAATAGACCCTATTATGTGAACCGGCTGCACAGAGAATTCAAGCCAGAAGCACCTAATAGGGTATGGGTTAGTGATATTACGATGGTTAGAGTTGGAACGAGTATATTATTCCTTTGTGTAATCATGGACCTATATGCCAGAAAAATTATTTCATATACAATAGCGGACAATATGCATGCCAACATCGTATCAGAAACGTTGATTAAAGCATACCTCGCACGTGGATGTCCAGAGGGATTGATGTTTCATAGTGATCAGGGAACACAGTATACAGCTTACACAGTTAATACTAATTCTTAATTAAAAGCTTTAATAATCCAATCTCGCCCTGTGATACTCGAAATGATTTCATTATTCAAAGAGCAGATGGTGTCGCACAAACGGTCAACGACCTTCTTCAGTGTGGCAAAGACTTCATTGCGAAAACCACGCTTTCGGATTTCTTTCCAAATCTGCTCAATCGGATTCATTTCCGGAGTATACGGTGGTATATGGAACAGAACAATGTTCTCGGGTAACTCCAGTCCGGCGGATTTGTGCCATGCCGCACCATCACAGCAAAGCAGGATGATATCATTCGCATATTTCTCGGACAGTTGCTTCAAAAATATACTCATACAAACAGTATTGCAATAGGGCATGACGAGAAAGTACCCATCACCGGTCATTGGCTCCACTGCTCCGTAGACATAGCGGTACTCACGGATATGGTGGCAGGGTACACTGGGACGGATACCTTTCTCGCACCAACAGTATTTCGGCTTGTTGATCCGGCCAAATCCCGCTTCATCCTGGAACATAAGACGAATCTTCTTGCCGCTGTGGATAATTTCTAACTCTTTTACTGTGGTGTTAATTTTTTTGAGGCAGCGATTTCTTCCTCGCTGGCCTTCTTGGGATGCTTGCTGCGGGGCATTACCTTCCGCCATCCATGCCGATGCAGAACGAAATAGATCTGTCCGTTGCTGACGGGATGATCTACTGCAGCCTGATATGCCTTTGCAATCTCACTGATCTCTACAAGCTCACCTTTTTCTGCTCGTTCCTTAAAAGGTGCCAAAATTGCAGCTTCTTCTGCTACGCTCATATTGCGGCGATTGCCGCCATAATGGTTGCCAGAAATTGCTTCCAGACCATTATCTCTGTATTTTGCTACAAGCTGAGAAACATAGGCGGCATGAAAACCTGTCGCTTCCGCTACATCCTCTGCACGCGCACCCTTGGCTCGTAATTCAAGAGCTTTCAACCGTGCTTCTGCGCGTTTGTCCTTATTATCTTTGCGTGCTTGCTCAATTGCCTTAATTTCTTCATCGCTAAATCTATATCTGGAAGCCATATTTATCACCCAGATATATTATAGCACATCGTTAAAATTAATTAAAGTGTTTTATTAAGAATTAGTATTA
>JBGVLR010000175.1:0-1651 GCA_045124375.1 Acetatifactor sp. | reverse complement strand
ATACTTAGGCTTCGCTGGTGGAATCCGATCCCATACCGTGAGATATGTATCATTGACTGCTTCTTCTGCGTCCTGGGCGTCCTTCAGAATATTAGATGCCACGTTTTTGATAGCCGCTCCATATTTGTTGATCAATTCTGTTATTGCCCGCTCCGAGCGCTCAAAGAACAAAGCAATGATTTCATGATCTTTCAAATCGGTCACATCCTTTCCGTTACATCTATACAGTACGATTCTGAGAGGAAATATCTCACAGTTTTCAAAGAAAATTTTATCATATTCTGCAGGCTTATGCTATAATGAGAAAAACAATAATGAGGTACTATATGAGAGATAAGATTATCAGAATTCTTTGGTCTGAGCCAGCTCCATTGGATTTAGCCATGTCCATGATTGGATCACAACAACCTGGTTTATATTATATTACAAGACTGTGGGGTTCTCACGAAACCAGTCTATACATAGGGAAAGCATCCAGAACGATTCGTGAACGACTAGAAGACCATAAAAAGCATTGGCTGCATCTATATAGAGGCCAGATTCTTGTAAGACTTGGTCATATCGTGTATCCTACTGTCTTCGATGCAGAGCTTCTGGATCATGCAGAAAGTGCTCTGATCTTTGAACACGCAGCGCTGTTGACAGAAAATACAGACAAGCGGAACTCCTACTCCTATTCAGAACTCTACCGGATTGAGAATACTGGCAATATCGGAGACCTTAAACCGAGTTTCAGAATGCATAATCACCCTGACTACTAATCCCTGGAGGTGGACTATGGAAAGACTCATTTTTCATGTAGACGTGAATAGTGCTTTCCTGTCCTGGGAGGCTACCCGCAGGGTCAGTCTGGGAGAAGAAGACATCAGACTGATTCCATCAGCCATTGGTGGCGATCGTGAAAAGCGGACCGGCGTCATTCTGGCCAAATCCATCCCTGCAAAGAAATTCGGTATCAGGACCGGTGAACCGGTGGCCACGGCGCTGCGAAAGTGCCCGGATCTGTTTCTTGCCAAACCGGATTTCCGGCTCTATGAAGCCTCTTCGAAGGCTTTTATCGAGATTTGCAAGCAATATGCTCCAGTTGTAGAGCAGGTCAGTATCGATGAGTGCTTCCTGGATATGAGCGGTACCCATAGAATCTATCCGGATCCCATTGCCATAGCCACTACAATCAAAGATAAGATCCGGGATGAACTGGGTTTCACCGTAAATGTGGGAATTGGTAACTGCAAACTCCTCGCCAAAATGGCCAGTGACTTTGAAAAGCCTGATAAAGTACATACGCTCTTCCAACATGAGATTGCCAGGAAGATGTGGCCGATGCGGGTTTGGGAACTCTTTTCCGTTGGTCATTCCACTGCCGAGAAGCTGGAGAAAGCAAAGATCAAAACAATTGGAGATCTGGCTAACACCGAAATTGCCCGGGTGCAACGCATTGTCGGCATGAAAATGGGCAAGCAAATCCATGACTATGCCAATGGTATTGATTCCTCCCCTGTTTTGGCAACCCCTGAGGAAGCCAAGGGCTACAGTATTTCTACTACCCTGGAAGAAGATGTAACCAAGTCAGAACAGGCCTACAAGGTACTCCTGGCCCTCTCGGACAGTGTGACTGCCAGAATCCGGGCAGATGGAGCAAAAGCATTCT
>JBGVLR010000174.1:0-3073 GCA_045124375.1 Acetatifactor sp. | reverse complement strand
TGTATTACGATTATCCATCAGGCGGAGGATTTGTTTTCAGCAAAAACGGATCCGTTTCCTATACAAATGGAAAAGCTTATACACAGGGGGCCTGGCTGAGCGCAGAAGATAACACAAATCTGGATTCAATCATGGTAGGCTCCGGTGAAACGGTGATCATCTGGTATAACAATAACCTGGATACCACATCACTGGAAGAATTCAGAACCTATTATGGCATCGGAAGTGATGTCAATGTGGTACGTGTGAACCATGGCGGAATTCATTCAAGCCAGAAAAGAGGATATCGTATCGGAAAAGACAGCGATACTGTTCTTGTGGAAGCATATTCCGATGAATATGGAAATCTGATTGCAGACGGAAGCAACAAAGACGCATATCAGTTTACTTATCCCACAAGCGGAAGAAAATGTACACAGACGGGCATTGCAGCAGCAACACCGGGCTCTGTAACAGCAGATCAGATCCCGTCTGCAAGAGTCACTGTAGCGGAAACACCGGTTCGTATCAGCAATGTAACTGCAGCCGGTAATGGTGATCTGGTTGTAACTGCGGAGATTCCGTATCAGGGAACTGCAGGTGCAATGGCCGTTAACCTTACATATACACAGAGTAATGGAACAATAACATCGGAAGCAGCTGTTATTGAAATGGTACCGGCAGGGGATGGAAAAACATTTACAGCGACAGTTCCTTCAACCGAAATCTGGGGAACCACTGCCACGTATTCTATTACGGCAGGATACAGTGCAGACAATAAAGCAGCCACAGAGGAGCAGACCGTTGCATTGACCAGAAAAGAAGTTTCCGATGAAAATGCAGCACCGCTCATCATTACTGAGGTGGCACCGACTTCCGAGGAAGATGGTGCAGAAAGATACGATTTCTTTGAGGTATATAATCAGAGTGATGATACGATCAATCTGGGTTACTGGAATATATTGTATTATTATAACTATCCGAGCCAGACGGCTGCACAGAACGGTAAAACATGGACTTTAAGTGACTTCACAGTTACACTTGACCCGGGTGAAACCATGGTTTACTGGCTGAATAATAAAGGACTGACGGTAGATGATTTTAATAACTTCTATGGAACCGATCTGGTAGAAGGCGAAAATATTACACAGGTAAATTACAGTGGTCTGCACGCAACCGATGCACGTTGGATCAGACTTGGTACTTCTGAAAGCAATGCATTTACTCTGGCAACGTTTAATGAAGAGGCATGGCAGCTTACAACATCCGGCAATTCTCTGCACTATGCGGCACCAAATGATGATTCTGGTATAAATGAATCCATTGCGGTCACAATGAGTTCTGCCACACCGGGTACCGTAGAAAGCTGGCAGGTTACCGGAGAAACGGTACCGTTCGGCGGATATCCGGGTTATCAGGAAGATGACGGGGAAGCTCCGACTCTGAAAGTCTGTGAAGTAGAAGGAAAACCGGTTCCGGAATCCATCAATGAAGGAGATCTTCTGGAAGTAATGTACGATGTGGACCTGATCAATGGTGCAAACGCAGCAAGAGTTGAAGCTTTCAGCGGTGATAATCACGGCGGAAGCGAAGCATTAAAGACAAGACCGCGTCTGATCGGTACCGAAATCTATTATAAACTGGATAATGATACGGAATGGACCATTATCAGGCAGAGAGTACAACCGGCATATGGACATTTCCTGATGCAGCTTACTTCTGATATTTTATATGGACACGATCAGGTGACCTTTAAAGTTCGTGCGTATACCTTATATGGATACAGCGAAACAGAAGAAAATACCGTAAAAATCAACCGTCTGAATGATACAAAGGGAGAGGTTCGTCTGAATGTTCAGGATGGCGCTCTGGTATCAGGCATTACAACCATTACCGCAAATGATGGAAATAATAATGCAAATACCACCATCCAGGTAGACGGAATCGGATTGACAAATAAGAAATCTTTTGAAAACGGAGCATATTTTATTGTAAAGACATCCGGTATGAACAGTTATTTTAAGAATGCTGTGACTGCTCCGTACGGGGATGACGATAAAGATATTATTACAATACTTACAAGCTGGGAACAGCTTCCGACTTCAAGAGCAATTCGTGTGGATAATAAATATTTCACATACAATGAAGAAACCGACACTTACGATGTGACCATAACCTTATGGGCAGGTGGAACAGGTACTCCATTTGAAGAAATCTATGAGGCAGTAAAAGGTGAGAATCATGAAGACTTTAATGTAACAGGACTGCAGCTGAAACTTGCAAATGGAAACAGTTATCTTCCGACTGTGATTACACCGGATAATGAAAAGACCAATACAAGCACCGAGCTTAATGCAGTGCACAATATTGGTGACTCAGCAGGCTGGGAACCGTCCATGAATGTGACATTCTCTGTTCCGGCAGAGGATGCAGAAGCAGTAGGCGTTACCTTTAATACAGCATCTTTTGCAGACGGTGAACATACTATCACCACAACAGCAGGAGAAAAAACTACAACAGCAACAGTAATCGTAGATAATACCGCTCCGGAAGTTGATCTTGGAATTGCACAGGGTGCAGTTTTATATGATGAATTCAGCATTGATGAAACAATGATCAACGATGCAAACGGAGTTCAGGATATCGTAGTCAGCCTGGATGATCAGATTCTGACTCTTCCGGCAACTGTTATTCCGCACGAACTGAGTGTTGGAGAACATACAATTAAAGTAGTCGCTGTGGATGCAGCAGGAAATACTGCATCAGAAGAGGTTACATTTGTAACCGAAGAAGTTGATCCGGGTGTAACAGACACCAATCATGACGGAATCGGTTACAATGCAGCAAATCTTACTGTCAGCCTTGAAGATGGACAGGAAGCAACTGTAACATTCCTGGAAGGACAGACTCTGACCACAGACAATGCAGGAATTACAACACAGGGTGTGACTGCGGGTACAGATGGTGAAGCTCCGTATCAGGTATTCAGTGTAAATACTGGTGATGTATCCGGTGATACAGAGATCGCATTAAGCTGGAATGGTACTGCAAGCAACACCGATGCAACCCATCCGCTCACCATGTTTGTGCTTAA
>JBGVLR010000173.1:0-2760 GCA_045124375.1 Acetatifactor sp. | reverse complement strand
TTTCTCCAATGCTATAATTCAATTAATAAAAAGAAGCAACCGCCCACAAAGTGGTTAGCCTCGTGAGTAAGATATAAGCCTACTGCATTCTGCGAAGCCTAGCGGACATTGATGCGTTTCAGAGCGGACGGTTTGCGGAACAAAACGGACGCTCCAAAACGCTAAAATCTCAGCCTAACTTCGCGGTTGAATAACGACTGTGTAATGTTTGGTCGCTCGTTTTAATATCGAGTTTGCTGAAACTTCATCGTTCAGAATCATGGAAGCCCAGCTGTTTGGTTCTCTCTGCGAGCACACGATCGTGCTTCTTGATAATTCACTCCGTTTTTCCAGGATTTCAAAAAGCACTTTGATCTCACGTTCATCCGTGATTGTATGTAACAGAAAATCATCCAGGATCAACAGATCCAGTTTCATGAAAAAGCGGACTTTTTTCTGATACTTTGCATAGTTCGTCTGTTTTAAAGCTACCATTGTTTCCAGGAATTCTTCGCAATGATGATAACTGGTCCTGTATTTCAGGCATGCCTGAATTCCAAGAGCTTTGGCAAGATAAGATTTTCCACTATCAGACGGACCCAGGATACATACATTCAAACCGTCCTTCACAAAGTCCAGTGAAGCCAGTGTGGATGTTATGTCAGTTGGTAAATAGCTCCGTTCTGACGAGTCGCGGCATTTATCCAGTGATTGTGGACCACCGGACAGATGTGCCCGTTTCAGACGATTCTGGAACTTCTGGGATGTTTTTGCCTGGTATTCCGGTTCGATCAACTGTTCCAATAATGCGATTCTGTCAAGTGTATCGAAATCTTTTGAATGGAACAAGGAATCAAGAGAGGCTGCCATACTTGGAAGCTGAAGTTCATTCAACTGATCGGAAAGTTCACGGATTCGCTGCTGTTTAGTCATCCTCTGAATCCTCCTTTCCTGCAAGCTTCATGCTTTTTGAAAGAAGACGTTCAATATCTCCGGCATGCGGGTTCATGACAAAGGCACCTTTATTACGTTCCTCGTTCAGTTTCGTATTAAAACCGGCTGTTCCGATCTCATCAGCGACCGCAGCAATCGAGTTCTTAATAAACGAATAGGACATATGGTTTGTCTCGACTGCGATCTTGCAGCAGTCTTCCAGAGCCAGCTTGCTGTACTTCTTTGTAAAGTTCAGAATACCAAGGCAGAGCCGGTAAGTCTGAACCTCGTGTTCACGGCTTTTCAGAATAGTCTGGATGACTTTTACCGTATTCGGTCCAACGGTCATTGCCTTTTTGATAAAATACGTCGCATTCCATTCAGACATCTGTTTATAAGAATCCGGGAGATGAGCTGGATCTGTTAACCATTCTCCACGGTGGGAAGCTCTTCGCCAGCTGACAATCAGCTCTCCCTTTAGAGAATAGATGTTTACGGTATCTGCAGACGCTGTGATCATAACGCTTTTATGCAGATAGGCTTTATCGACGCTGTAATAAGCATTATCAAAACGTACGTGGAAATCTCCGGAAACCTTTGCGGTTCGTCTCTCCAGATACTGGTAGGGTTCTGCAGGTAAAGGCATCAGCTCATGACGTTCCTCCTCCCACAGGTCGTATCTGCTGATATCTTTCTTCTTGAAGTTTTCATGATTCAGAGCATCTACCTTTTTAAGAAGATCCCTGTTGAACTGTTCAAGGCTGAAATAACGGTGTTCTTCCAGGTCATGAAAAAGACCTTTTTCCAGTATACCAACTGCATTCTCAACGCTGCTCTTATATTTGGGTTTCCGTACTTTCGCAGGAAGGATCACCGTGTGATTGTGTTCGGCCCATTCAGCATAGTCCTTATTAAGATCCGGATCGATCCAGTCTTTATTGGCGATCACGGCCTGTTTGCAGTTATCGCATACCACAATGGCCGGTACACCTCCAAAGTAATTGAGGGCATGATTATTTACCTTGATCCATTGTGGCTCTGCCAGAGAGGTCATCCCTTCTGCATAGATGTATTGCGAATAAGGAAGAACGGCTACAAATACAACGATCTTGGTGTTCTCACCGGTAAGTTTATCTGTAAGCTCAAAGGTTTTTCCTGCAAAATCAACTTCCATCTTTTGTCCGGCTACAGCCTGGATATGGATCGTTTCGTAGTTGTCTTCGCACCACTTGGAATAAAGATCACAAAACTGACGGTACTGGTACGGTTTCGTATCTTTTGAGTCACAGTCTTTTTTGTAGCGGTTCCAAAGATACACCAGTGTCATGTTTTTACGGTCGTTCATCTGCCGGAACACCCACTCATAGTCCGGCTGTTCGTACTCAGAAGAGCGGCTGTTACTGCCCGGAGCATGCCCGTACACAAGCTCCGCAATGGCATAATTCGTAATCCCTTCCGGGAGAGGATACGAAAGCTTGTCACATTTTTCAAAAGCACGGATGAAGTCATTGACTCCAGACCGGCTCGCACCGAATTCCTCAGCCAGTTCCCGGAAACTGAGGTTAAGCGCATAGCGCTTGATAATGATGTTTTTATAATCTAACATACATCATCCTCCTGTAAATGATAGATTCGCCATCATACGATGGCTGTCATCATTATAGAAGACAATGTGTGGTTAACTATAGTTTATAACAGTCCGCTGGCTCCGCAACGCGTCCGTTTTGCTCCGCAAAACCGTCTGTTGGAGTCCGCAGAATGCAGGTACATCTTCTCAATCTATCTTTGAATGCGTTTTCCGATAATAGTATATTAATTTTATCATCTTCCGCATCTGCAAACAATTAT
>JBGVLR010000172.1:0-2924 GCA_045124375.1 Acetatifactor sp. | reverse complement strand
GCCGCCCTACCGCCTGCTGTGCAACGAATACCCCAAGGCGAAGGAATAGGCAAAAAAGTTGAGCGATATACGATAAATTGCGGTTTAGCGGCCGGGGGGAAACGATGGGGCGCCGTCAGCGCCATCTCGGCCATCGTAAGCAAAACCATAATTTCGCGCGTTTTTGACAGACTCAAACAGCCACCGGCTTTTGAACTGAACCAGTAAAACTGGACAATAGACAAAACGCCCCCTGATGTAGGATAATAACTACATCAGGGGGTGTAATTATATGGCAGGAAAAAAGGGCATGAAATGGTATCCGGCAGAACTGCGTGCAGAGGTGGTATCGAAGTTTCGTGCAGGAGAAAGCCAGCGGTCGCTGAGCCGTGAATATGGAATCAGTCGGCGAGCAATACAGGATTGGCTGAAGGAACCTGCTCTACCAAAGCAACGAGGCCGGAAACCGGCGAGGACTTTACAGGAATACAAGTATGAGAACAAGCGGCTAAAGATGGAAGTGGAGTTGCTGCGGGATTTTCTGCAGTCCATGGAAAGGATGTGAGGCCGAAGGTAAAGTATTCAGTAATCTATCGTCACCGGAACGAGTATTCGGTATCTGTTATGTGCAAGTTCTTTGGAGTGTCCCGCAGCGGTTACTACGACTTCGTGAAGCGGCTTCGCCAGCCCGAGAACGATGCAGAGCTGGCAAAGAAGATACAAGAGTGTCAGGATCGGACAGATAAGACCTACGGCTACCGTAGGGTCTGGAAGTGGCTGAAAGACAGAAATATCGAGAGAAATCCGAAAACTGTGCTCCGAGTAATGAAAAAGTACGGTTTATTGTCGGAGATCCGCCGCCGCAGGAAGTGGATTAACCTTGGACAGCAGATACATAAGTACAAGAATCTGTTGAACAGACAGTTTAGAGCAGACAGACCGAATGCAAAATGGGTCACAGATATTTCTTACATCCATACCAAGGAGGGTGTATTGTACCTGTCTATGATCCGGGATCTGTACGACAACAGTATCGTGGCATACAAGACAGCAACACAGCAAACGGTCAATCTTGTCCTGGACACGATCCGGCTGGCGATGAAGAAGGAGAAAAAGAGAGTCGCTGCGGAGTTGCAGCTCCACAGCGACCAGGGCTTTCAATATACATCCCAAGCATATTTTAAGCTAACTCAATCTTACGGCATAACGCCGTCAATGTCAAGCAAGGGTAACCCTTACGACAATGCAATGGCAGAAAATTTCTTCTCCATCCTGAAAACAGAGTGTATTTACCGGCATAAACCCAAGACATTTCAGGAAGCCAATGATCTAATCGACAGATACATTCACTTTTATAACCACGAGCGCATCCAGAATAAAACCGGAGTGGCGCCGCTGACGCTGCGCCACTCCGCTTAAAACTCAATATTTCCTACATAGGGGCTTTTTTGTACTGTCCGTACAAACTGGGGCAGTTCATAATCGGGCTGCTATTTCTATATGTAGGAGGAGAAATGGCAACAACATGTCTGATGCCCCTGCACGCTGGAAGGAAGAAAACCGTGGGTAATTCCATTAGCTGCGTAATTGATTATGTTGAGAATCCGGACAAAACGGATGAGGGCAGATTGATTACCAGCTGGGAGTGCAACAGCAGAATTGCAGATGCAGAATTCCTTTACACGAAGCAGGAGTACATTAGGAAGACTGGCAGAGTACGTGGCGCAGATGATGTGATTGCCTATCATCTGCGGCAATCTTTTTTGCCGGGAGAAATAACGCCCGAGGAAGCGAATCGGCTTGGAAGAGAGCTAGCTTCCCGCTTTACAAAAGGTGATCATGCGTATATTGTCTGTACTCACATCGACAAGGCGCACATTCATAATCATATTATCTGGAACTCCACCAATCTAGAGGCCGATCGTAAATTTCGAAATTTTTGGGGAAGCACAAAAGCTATCCGGCGACTGAGTGATACCATCTGCATTGAGAACGGATACTCCATTGTAGAGAATCCCCGAAGACACGGTCTCGCTTATAACAAATGGCTTGGCGATAAAAGAAAGCCGTGCCATCGTGAATTGATTTGTGCAGACATCGATCAAGCATTAGCTCAAAATCCGGAGAGCTTTGAAAAACTGTTGCTCTTATTGGAGGAGGCAGGTTATCAAATCAAACGTGGAAAGGTTCCTTCACTTCATGCTCGGGATCAGAAGCGTTTTATCCGGATGGACTCACTTGGAGGGGGATATTTACCAGCTGCGTTAAAAGCAGTCATTGAAGGCAAACAGCCTCACCGGCCTCGAAAGAGAATAGAAGGAACACGTCCGTTGGAGGAGAAGGTGTCTGCTAGTCTGTTGGTTGATATCCAGGCAAAGCTTCAGGAGGGTAAGGGTGCAGGATATGTTCGCTGGGCGAAAAGTTTCAATTTGAAACAGGCTGCTCAAACGCTGATCTATCTTCAGGAGAACAAGCTCCTGGAATATGTGGATTTGGAAAAGCGAACACTCACGGTCACAGATCGATACCATGAGCTATCAGCAGAGATCAAATCCGCAGAGACCCGAATGGCAGAAATCAAAATCTTGCAACAGCATATCATTAATTATTCCAAGACCCGAAGCACTTATGTGGCTTATCGAAAAGCAGGGTATTCAAAAAAGTTCAAACAGGAACATGAGCATGATATTCTGCTTCATCAGTCTGCAAAAAAGTATTTTGATGAGATGGGTTTTGAAAAGCTACCTGCTTTGAAAAGCTTGCAAGCTGAGTACGCGGAATTACTATCGCGGAAGAAAGAGATGTATCCAGAGTATCGAAAACTCCGATCTGAAATGAAGGAACTTTTGACAGTGAAAGCAAATGTTGATCGTCTTCTGAATATGGATACACAACCTGAGAGAGAGGAACAACGCGATAAACCCAGATAGTATTATGTAAACCAG
>JBGVLR010000171.1:0-3941 GCA_045124375.1 Acetatifactor sp. | reverse complement strand
ATAACTGCAATACCTGTTACACCGCCTGGAGCCAGCTGGTTCGGATCCAGAAACAGGCTGATACCCACCGCATAGATCAATGCTGCTGCTGCGATCATAAGCAGATTTTTGATTTCATATCCCAAATTTTTTTTCATATTTTTCACCTCAGCCAGTATCTTATCATAAAAAAACATCCCGGTATAGCTTTTTTACTATACCAGGATGCATTTTCTTACTTATTCAAATTTGCCTTATCAAGGCTGCTCCTGCTCATATATCAACAGCAAAATCTTCTGCGCGGTCTCCACCATATTGGTTCCGGAATCCATACTGCACTTCTGTATATAGCGAAATGCCTCTGTCTCCGTCATCTGGTTTCTCTCCATCAATACCCACTTGGCATTATTGATATAATTCTGTTCACGCTCCGATCTTTTCTTCGGCACAGATTTCTGCTTCTTTAAAAGCCTTACCTGCTGCGCCAGCATCATTTCCACAGTTCCCGTCAATTCCGATGCACGAAATGGAATTCCAAGTGTCTGAATTCCCGGCATACATTCCCCAATGGCATTCTGCGAAGCAATCAAAAGCATTTCAAAAAATTCCGGCAAATACTCTGCTAACTGAGTATAGTGCATATCCGTTAAACGGCGGCCGCAGATTACCACACCACTGTCCAGCTCATGCACCATGGAAAGCACCTTTGCACCGCTGGTGCAAACGATTGATTCCAGTCCCCGGCGTTTCAATAAATCGCTGATATGTTTGGCATCCTCGATTTTGGGCAAAGCGATCAGAATGCTGCCCATTCGCACTACCTCTTAAATTCTATACAAATACTCATCAAGCTCCCACTGGGAAACCTGTTCCATATAGTTATCCCATTCTTCCATTTTTGCATCGGCATAGATTTCGCAGAATTCTTTACCCAGAACACCTTCGATGAAAGAATCACCGTTCATCCATGCAACTGCCTCACGAAGAGTTCCCGGAAGCTGCTCAATCTCATTTTCGGTTTCATAGCATCCTGGTGCTTCCATACCCGAATCAAGTTTTCTCTCCAATCCATCAATCCCAGCTGCCAAGCATACTGCAATTGCCAGATATGGGTTTGCAGACGGGTCAGGGAATCTTAAATCCACCTTCGTATCTTCTCCAAGTCTGTGACGCACCTTCACCAGGGCATTCACATTCTTTCTTGTCCAGACCTTATCCTTCGGCGCGGAATAGCCGGACATCAGGCGTTTATAGGAATTTACCAGCGGATTTGTGATGGCACACATGGCATCTACATGCTCCATGATGCCGCCGATGAACCATTTGGTCTCTTCACGGATTTCTCCATTCTTTTCATTGAACAGATTTTTTCCATCCTTATAAACAGAAATATTCAAATGCAGTCCGCTTCCCGGGATTCCATTCTTTGGCTTTGGCATAAAGGTAGCGTGAAGCCCAAAACGTCTTGCTGTGGAACGTACCGCAAATTTAAAGGTCGTCATGGAGTCTGCGATCTGCAGCGGTTCTGCTTCCTTAAAGTCAATTTCATGCTGGGCAGGCGCTTTTTCATGGTGGGAAGATTCCACCTCAAAGCCCATTTCTTCTAAAGCAAGCACAATGTCACGTCTCGGATTTTCCCCCAAATCCATCGGTCCCACATCCATATAGCCCGCTCTTTCGTGGGTCACTGTAGTCGGAATCCCGTTTTCATCGGTGTGGAATAAGAAAAATTCACAATCCGGATCCACATAGAAGGTGTATCCCTTCTCTTCTGCAGATTTGATGACATTTTTCAAAATTGTACGAGAACTCAGCTCAAATGGCGTTCCATCCTCCCTATAAATGTCACACAGAAAACGTGCGACCTTTCCATGCTGCGGTCTCCAAGGCAGGATTACAAAGCTGTCCAGGTCCGGACGAAGATATAAATCATCCTGACAGAAATTCTCATCCCCAAACAGCGCTTTGCTGGACATTGAAAAACGATTGTCCAGGACTCTCATCAGCTGACTTTCCGTTACCGCAATGTTTTTTAAGTTACCAAACATGTCTGTGAACTGCAGACGGATGAATTTCACATCCTCCTCTTCCAGCAGCTCCAGAATTTCTCTTTTTGTTCTCATACATGCCCTCTCTTATCAAACTTATCCTAATTCCTATTGTATCTTAAAGGTTTGTATAGCCCATCAGGGATTCATCCACAGCCTTCGCAGCTTCCCTTCCCTCTGAAATGGCCCATACCACCAATGACTGTCCTCTGTGCATGTCTCCGGCTGTAAATACCCGTTCCACAGTCGTCTCATAAGTACCCGGTGCAGTCTTAATATTGGTTCTCTCGTTACATTCTACACCAAATGTCTCTGCAACGTAACCCTCACAGCCTAAAAATCCTGCTGCAATTAATACCAGATCTACCGGAATCTCTTTTTCTGTGCCTTCCACCGGTACCATCATCATACGGCCGCTCTTTTCGTCCTTCTTAGGAGCCAGACTGATGATTTTCGCGCCGCAGACCTTACCTTCTTCATTTTTCATAAATTCAGTCACTGTTGTCTGATATATACGCGGGTCGTGTCCGAATTTCATAATAGCTTCTTCCTGGCCATAGTCTGTCTTTAAGACCTTCGGCCATTCCGGCCATGGATTGGCTGCTGTTCTCTCTTTTGGTGGCATTGGCATCATTTCCAGCTGAGTCACGCTCTTAGCACCCAGACGAATAGAAGTGCCCACACAGTCATTTCCCGTATCACCGCCGCCAATGACAAGTACATGTTTCTCTTTTGCAAGCTCATAAGGGAATTTCGCAAAGTTTGTATCTAATAATGTCTTTGTTACCTGTTTTAAGAAATCTACTGCAAAGTAAATTCCTTCCGCATCTCTTCCCGGCACATTAATATTTCTTGGGTTAGAAGCACCGCAGGCCAGTACAATGCGGTCGTACTGCTGTAATAATTCTTCCCCTGTAATGTCTTTTCCAACATTTACATTGCAGATAAATTCAATGCCCGATGCTTTCATCACTTCCACGCGACGGTCAATGATGCTCTTATCAAGCTTCATATTTGGAATGCCGTAACGCAAAAGTCCGCCCACCCGGTCATTTCTTTCATAAACAGTCACAGAATGGCCACGCTTGTTTAACTGCATTGCTGCCGCAAGCCCGGATGGGCCGCTGCCAATCACTGCAATTTTTTTGCCAGTACGTACCTTTGGTACCTCCGGCTTTACAAGGTCATTGGCATAAGCATATTCGATGATTGCTCTCTCATTTGCCTTTGTCGTTACCGGGGCATCCATAAGCCCACAGGTACAGGCTGCCTCGCAGAGTGCAGGACACACTCTGGAGGTAAATTCAGGGAAGCAGTGAGTTTTTGAAAGTCTGGTATAGGCCTGCTCCCAGTTGCCTTTGTAAACTAAATCGTTGATTTCCGGCACCAGATTGTGCAGAGGACAGCCGGAAGCCATCCCTGCAATCATGGTACCTGCCTGACAGAATGGCACTCCACATTCCATACATCTGGCTGCCTGCTGTCTCTGCTCTTCGATCTTTAATGCTCCATGGAACTCTTTAAAGTTCTTCACTCGCTCTGAGGGCTCTGTTACAGGCCCATTCACGCGTTCATATTCTAAAAATCCGGTTGGTTTTCCCATAATGTTTCTCCCTCCTTTTACTCTGCGCCCGCTGCGTCCAGACTTGCGTAAAAGGCTTCAATCTGTGCATCTTCCTTGCTCATGCCCTGTTCCTCGAACTGTGCAGATAAGGTCAGAAGCTTCTTGTAATCTCCAGGAATGAGCTTTTTAAATTTCGGCAGATAATCTGCGAAATGTTCAAGTACTTCCTTCGCTCTTGCAGAGTCTGTATATTTCACATGCTTTTCGAGGATGGAACGAAGCTCTTCCTGATCGAACTTGTTCTCTACCTTTTCCATAAGGATCATTTCCTTGTTCAGATGACGATACAG